>DATFWM010000186.1:0-3990 GCA_035259295.1 Blastocatellia bacterium
CCCGCTGCTGCCACTCGCAGGTGATCGATCGCAAACTCAGAAGCACCGTTCCCATTGCTCTTCGCTGCTCCACCATCAACCGTCATAAGCACGCCCAGGCTAACCGCTGAATTCACTTGTTCCGATTTCGCCAGGTAGTAGGCGATATCCTCGCCGATCTCGCCGGACACAATTGGCACCATTCCGCGATAAGGCTCTTTCATCAGGCCGATTTCAAAGCCCGCGTCGCGCGTAACGTAGAGCTTGCCCCGGCCGACGACTGCTCGCACGTCGAACTTGCCGTGTTGATTCATTGCAGTCGCGTCTGCCTCTGGATTGGAAACGTAACCGCGCACGTTACCGTGCGGATCCGCTTGAGCGATGATGTTTCCGATCGGTCCGTCGCAATCGAAATGCACGGTCAGCTTCTCGAGATCCTTCACTCCGCTTCCCAGGAGCAATCCGCCCGTAAGCGCGCGGCCCAGCGCCGCTGAAGCAGTCGGGAAAGTGCGATGGCGGCGGCAAGCCTCGCCGACCAGATCAGTGGTCACTGCAGCCATACACCTCAACTCGTTGTCTGCTGCGGTTGCATGAACTAATTTGTCATTCGTCATTTGTCCCTGGTCATTTGCCTCTGGTGATTTGTCATTGGTCATCTGTCCTTGGTCATTTGCCATCGGTTATTCGTTGCTAATTGCAAGGGACAAGGGACAAATGACAAATAACTAGCTCGCACACTTTGGCGATTGTTCGGTTAGGAGCCCAATCGCGTGGGGAATCGAGCTGCGAATCGCGTTGAAATTCTGAACGGCGCCCCTGGTGCTTCCAGGCAAGTTGACGATCAATGTTCGTCCTCGTATTCCGCATACCGCTCGCGACAAAGGCGCAAGCGGAGTCTCATCCAAACTCCGAAAACGCATCAACTCGGCGAGTCCCGGCGCTTCGCGCTGGATCACTGACCGTGTAGCCTCAGGTGTGTTGTCACGCGGGGCAAACCCGGTCCCTCCTGTGGTAAGAATCAGATTCACGTCGCCGCGGTCGGCATATTCTCGAAGCTTCAACGCGATCAGCTCGACATCATCCGAGACGATCTCGGTGACCGCAACGCGACAGCCAAGCTTTTCGAGTTCGGCGACTACCGCAGGACCTGACCGGTCTTCTCGCTCGCCCCGTGAAGCCGAGTCGCTTATAGTCAAGACTACGGCTACGATTTCAACCCTTGCCATCGATTAAGCCTGATCTCTTGCGGTGAGGATTTGCCCAACGCTGAGCAGGTAAGTACAAGTATCGCAGCAGCACGAGGGGTTTGTAAACCAATGCCGCGATTGCAGGTTTTGACTAGCAGGGGAGGATCGGACTCGATGAGCTGAGCGAACAGCGTTAGCTGTCCGCTCAACTCAGGTTGGCTTAACCTGCATAGCGGTGATAACCATCGCGGTAGCCGCGAACGAATCCGTTGCGATACGCGGAGCTGATCGAGTTCCTAAAATGGCTCGAATTGTTGGGGTCGTAACGCCTGCTTTTCCGGCTGTCCTCCTGCCCTCTGTTAAAGCCATCGTGGTATCCTTTTCGCTCAACAACCGCCGGCGGCCCCTCGTCGTAACGAGGCGTGTAGTAGTAACGTGGCGAGTAGTAATCGTACGGAGAGTAGTACGAGTACGGAGAGTAGTACGAGTACGGGTAGAACCGCGGATACGAGTAGTACCGGTACACTCTCACTCCCGGAGCTGTGAAGACCCGAGGGCGAGTCACCACAAAACCACTTCGATTTCTCCAGTGCTGAGCCTGGGCCGTTGTTTGCGTGGCAGCGCTACCAGTGACGATTAAGATCGCTAGGAAGCCAACTTTGAAAAGCCTTTTGATCAGACCAGTCTTCATAGTTCTTACCTCCTACTTCTAATTGATTAGACTCAACTCTTATGCCAAAAGTGGTCTTTTTCATTGCGCCTAAGCTTCTCGTTCTGTGTTGCTCGCCGACAACGTGCGTACTATTTTGAGACGCGAGGAATTACGTGGTGAGCCGGCTATAAATTCCCGGTAACCGCTCGGGAAGGCTAAGCACCTCGTCGATTATTGTGTACCCTACCTCACCATACATATCTCGCAACTGGTCCTCAGACTCGCGATCGATGGTGATGCAAAATGGTGTGATACCCTCGATCCGCGCCTGCCTGAGCGCCATCCTCGTGTCTTCGCGGGCGTAGCGACTGTCACCGTAGTCGTGGTCGTACGGGCGCCCATCAGATAGGACGATCATCAGCTTTGTACGCGCCTCTTGACGTGCCAGCCGCGTCGTAGCGTGCCGTATCGCCGCGCCCAATCGCGTGTTGTTTTGGTAAGATATCCCACCGATTCGCCGCTCCACTTCAGTCGAGTAATTCTCGGAAAAGTCCTTGATCACATAAAACTTCACGTTGCGGCGCCCTTCGCTGGTGAAGCCTTGCATCGAGTAAACATCGCCCACTGCTTCGAGCGCTTCGCTCATCAACACCAGACCTTCCTTTTCGATGTCGATGATCCGCTGGCTCGGTTGCGTGTAAGGATGGTCGGGATAACGACTGATCGTGCGGGCCGTTGAGCTGGACATATCCAAAAGGAAGGAAACCGCGACGTCGCGCTCGCGCCTCAGCTTGCGGGTGTACAGGCGATCGTCGATCAAGCCCGTGCTGCGCTTGTCGAGCGCGTAGTCGATCACCGCTTGCAGGTCGTAGTCTTCGCCGTCGATCTCGCCGCGAATTCGTCTCAGGTTTTCCGGTCGCATCAACTGAAACTGATATCGGATTGACGAGATCACACCGGCATAGCGACTGCGGACAAGCTCGACAAATCCGCGCGAGCCGCGCGCGCCTGCCCTTTCGATGATTCGGCACCAGCGAGTGCGGTAGTCAGCCAGCTCGCGATCCCACTCATCGTAATAAAAAGCGCGGTCGCCCTTTTCCAGGTCGTACTCGGGGCTCTCAGGTCCGCGCATGCGATTAAAGATTTCCTGGTCGGGGCTCACCTCTTGTTGCTGTCCGCTGTTCCAGAAGCTGAAGGGATCGTCTCGAACATCGAGCTGCTGCCGCTGGCCGGTCTGGTCCGCCTCCGCGTCTGCCATCGATGCCTGCTCGCCAGGTGTGTCGCCTCCTTCACCGCTATCGCTTGATTCCTCGGTTTGAGAGTCAGACTGGCTCGGCTGCTCGAGAAAGAATTCGTAGATATGACGCGTGGCCATCAACGAATCCGCAACTGCAGCATCTTTGTGGAAAACGTAGCTGCCAAGGATTTGTTCAAGCTCGCGCACAATCTTCGGATAAGCGCGACGAGCTTCAGGCGTCGCTCCTCCGCAGATCGCAAGTTGGAACAGCAATTCAAACGGTAGCAGGTCGGGCGGAATGTCTTCGATACGTGGTCTTCGCTCGATCAACCTGCCGCGCACGAAGTCAAGATCCCGCCTGATGCCTCGATAGACTGCGCGAAGCAAGAAGTCTATCCGGCCGTTCTCAATACTGGTAAACAGTCGAGTGGCAAGATCTGTGTTAGGAAACTCACCAAGCGCAGCGAGAAAGTCAACGCCGTCGTCCGCTCGGAAGCAGGCAGCTTGCGCGGCGGGCTGACGAAATGCTCTTCGAATCTCGGCGATGGCAGCAAGCGTCTCGGGCGCGTCTTTCCGGAACGTCTGAAACTCGATCTGGCCAGCCGCGTGGGCAGCGAGCACTTTGAACAGCCGAAAGTTCTCACGCTCGTCTTCAAACTCAGCAACTACCGAAGGCAAATAAATGGTGTTTCCGTCTCCTATTTTAGCTTCGTCGGGTATCGAAGCCAGGGAAGCGACATGCAGCGACCTTCCAGTTAAACCTTCAACGTAAAGTCTGAGCATATGGGCCACTGAATCGAGCGTGAGGCCGCCTTCAATCTTGAACAGCGCTTCCTGGCTCGCCTTCGATTCGAGCGAATAGTAAGCCTGAACGCGCCGAGAGTTCTCAGACGTTTTTTCAAGGCCGCGCCTTGCCCATTCACGAAACTGGCCCA
>DATFWM010000187.1:0-4524 GCA_035259295.1 Blastocatellia bacterium
AGGTCACTTTCTCGGTATCACTGAGCGCCTGATCTTCGGTGATGCTGCCAATGCTGGTCAGAGTCCCGACCAGCCCGTGCTCGAGGCCGCCGAGGTAGGGGTTCAAAACCGCCTATCTTACAGGGACCTGCCCCAGCATGCAGGGTACTTTTGCATTCTGCCTTGCGATTGCTGCCTCTGGCTTAACCCAGGATTTTTTTGTACGACCGAGAATAATTCGGCGGGGCTGTACGTTGTGATCTATTAGAGGACTTCGCCCAGATGCCCGGAAAAGAGAATAACGCTCGCGAAGAGGCGATATTAAACTGCTTTGAATCTCTTTATCGGACCGCCCTGCGCCTGACTGGCAACAAGGTACTTGCCGAAGATCTTGTTCAGGAGACGTACCTGCGCGCTTGGCGTTCAATTTCTCAAATGCATGGTCTTTCGGGCGTTCAGCCTTGGATGTTTCGAATACTACGAACAGTGTTCATTGATCGATTAAGGAGAGAGTCCAAGAGGCCGAAGCTGGTGACAGATGTCGAGAAAATGCTCACCGCCCCGGAGCAACTGTCCCCACCAGAGGTATCCGATGTGAAAGACCGGCGAAACCTCGATGAGGTCTTCGACCAAGAGATAGTGAATGCCATGACTGAGCTGCCCGAGGAGGATCGTTTGGCGCTCCTTTTTCAGGCCGTTGGTGGCCTGAGCTATCGCGAGATAAGCGAGGCGCTGGACTGCCCAGTTGGCACGGTAATGTCTCGCCTTCACCGAACAAAACGATGGCTGCGACATCGCCTTGCCGCATACAGCAAAAGTTACGGCATCCTGCGCACGAGAGCATTGGAGGAGGAACAGAGGGATGCCGAAGCTTAATTGCCAGGAAACGCAAAATTTGTTGGAAGCCTTCCACGATAACGAGCTGGACAGCGTGAGCAGTCTGGCAGTCCAGGAACATCTGGACGGATGCCCGGACTGCCGCCGGCAGTGGCGTTGGCTCTGCGAGGTCGAGGCGTCACTCGAAAGGCTGAGAGAATCAGTGCCATCGCCAACTCAAGAGTTGCGTCGTAGATTATTGCGACCCTTGTTCAGGCAACCCGATGCTGTGCTAACTTTTTTTCGCGCGTATGGGCGCCTGGCTGGAGTGGTTTCGCTAGCGTTGCTGTTTGCCTTGGCCGCCATCGTTCGGTTGACGGAAAGAACCGGAGCCGACGTTATGCTGTTTGTCCGGGACTCGGCGAAGCTGGCCCAGAAAGCCAACCCGGTTGAATTGGGCACTTCAGATACTGAGCAGGCCGAGCAGTGGTTAAAACAACATTTGGGCCTTGCGCCTAGGATTCGTAGTCCCTCGGGCTTTAAATTGGTCGGGGCTCGTTCTTGCTATATCAACAGTAACCCGGTCGGGTTGCTTCTGTTCGAGCGTGATGGCCGGCGGCTATCCTGCTACGTCGGTCGTTCTCGGATGACCGCGTTGCACGGATTCGATGATGCGACCCCTGAAGGGATTAGGCTCGGAACTTGCGAGGGCCGACGTGTTGCCGCGTGGGACGCCGGACACGTTTCCTATCTTCTTGTAACTGATCTCACAAAAGACGCGCTCCTTGCCGTTGCCAACGAAGTTGCGACCGCCACCTCTCAATCTCTCAAACAATAGCGAACTGATGAACGTGTGTTTAAATTTGTGGCGATCCTTCGGTGCGGTCATCTCTTTGTGCGTCCCATTGCTTTCTTCCTTAGCCGCAAACCCCGCAAGTCCTTCCGAAAACAGATTGCAGTTCACCAACCATCTTATCAACGAAAAGTCGCCCTACCTTCTAGAGCACGCTCATAACCCGGTCGACTGGTACCCCTGGGGAGAAGAAGCGTTTGCGAAGGCCAGAACAGAGAACAAACCAATCTTTCTTTCAGTGGGCTATTCAACGTGCCACTGGTGCCACGTGATGGAGCACGAGTCCTACTCGGATCCCGAGATAGCCAAGATCATGAACGCCAACTTTGTCAGCATCAAAGTGGACCGGGAAGAACGCCCTGACATCGACAATATCTACCTGACCTTTGTTGAGGCCACCACCGGGCACGGAGGTTGGCCGATGAACGTGTGGCTGACGCCAGATCTTAAGCCCTTTGTTGGCGGCACCTATTTCCCGGCAAAGGGCCGGGACGGCACCCCTGTCTTCAAGAATGCGCTTTTAACGATCGCGGATGAATGGAAAAAGCGGCGCGACCGAATCGTGGCCAGTTCTAAAGAGATCTCGAGCGAACTTCAAAAGTTTGTCCAGTCAAGCAACTCTTCGGGACAAAAGGTCAGTCGTGATATCCTACGGAAGACATACAACGAGCTGGCACAATCTTTCGATGGCACGTATGGGGGCTTTGGCGGCGCTCCGAAATTTCCGCGACCCGTCGTGCTGAATTTTCTGCTCCATACTTATGCCGCATCGCCCGATTCGCCGGAGGGGAAGCGAGCGCTGGAGATGACCCTTTTCACCCTCCGCAAGATGGCTTCAGGGGGTATTCATGATCATTTAGGCGGCGGTTTTCATCGTTATTCGGTTGATGCCGTCTGGCACGTACCTCACTTCGAGAAGATGCTTTATGACCAGGCCCAACTCGCATCTGCCTATCTGGACGCTTATCAAATCACCCACGATTCCTTTTTCGCGACGACTGCCAGAGACATTCTCGACTACGTGCAACGAGACATGACGGGACCAGCGGGCGAATTTTACTCGGCAGAGGACGCGGACAGCTTGATCGTGGCGGGAAAGCCGGATCATGCAGAAGGCGCCTTTTACGTTTGGACAAAGAATGAAGTTGATCACGCCTTAGGCACCGATCGCGCGAAGGTCTTTGATTACGTCTACGGAGTAGAGGCCAATGGCAATGCTGCAGACAGCGATACGAGCGGCGAACTCGCCGGAAAGAACATTTTAGTCGAACAACATTCTCTGGAAGAAGCCGCCAAAGAATTCAATTCAAGCGAGGACCAAGTTCGCCGACTTCTTGATGAGAGCCGGAATGTCTTACTGGAAGCTCGCAATCAACGGCCGCGTCCAAGCCGTGACGACAAGGTAGTCACAAGCTGGAACGGGTTAATGATTTCGGCTTTCGCTCGGGGAGCCCGAGTGCTCAATGAGCCGCGATACCTCAAAATCGCGACACAGGCTGCCGGTTTTGTTCAAACAAAACTTTACCGGCAAAACGGGCTGACCCTGCTCCGTACCTACCGCGATGGAGAGAGTAAGATCGACGGGTTTACGGACGATTACGCTTTCTTCATTCAAGGACTGCTCGATTTGTACGAAGCGTCTTTTGACACCCACTGGTTGGATTGGGCCACTGCGCTGCAGACCCGCCAGAATGTGTTGTTCTGGGACCTAAAAGGGGGCGGTTACTTCACGACCAGTGGGAAGGATCCGAATTTATTGTTACGAACCAAGGGAGACTTCGATGGGGCTGAACCTTCGCCCAACTCGATTTCCGCGCTTAACCTCTTACGGCTATCCTGGTTTTTTGATAAGAAGGATTGGCGGCGGATGGCCGCGCAAACCATCAATGCCTTCCAAGCCCGGTTGTCGCAATCGCCTTCTTCTCTACCTCAGATGCTCGTGGCGCTAGATGCCTGGGAATCTGCACCGAGACAGGTTGTTATCGCCGGTAAACCGAACGCCCCTGATACCCAAGCGCTTTTGCGGGAGGTTAACGATCAGTACCAACCAAACGAGATCCTGATCTTAGCCGATGGCGGCCCGGGACAGGCGTACTTCACTCAAAAGATTGAGTTTTTCAAGGGCGTTCACTCAATCGACGGCAAGGCAACAGCCTACATCTGCGAAAACTTCGTTTGTCAGTTACCCACCAGCGACTTGGCCGTAATATCCCGACTGCTGGATACTGTCAAATCTCCACCAACCGATAACAGAGCAGAACCGAATACTGGCAAGCAATGACGGCGATCGACGCCAACAAAAACAGATCGAATATTTACGCATGTGGTTAGATATACCCCAAGCTATTTGAAAATGCTGTTTCTGCTTCTTGCCGGCGCTGCTTTCTTTCTAGGCGGTTCCTTAAGCCAAGCGGGCGGCTCGAAGATAGCAGCTCCAGACTGGCATTTGAATGACGTCGACGGGAAGCTTGCAAAGCTTTCCGATTTCAAAGGTAAGGTCGTCAATTTGGATTTCTGGGCTACCTGGTGTGCACCGTGCCGCGCAGAAATCCGTGGGTTTGTGGCCCTCGAGCGGACACGGAGAAATTGGAGAATCTTCGGGAACAGACGGATTAGTCGAGCTGGTGAAGGGTGTGCGGCAATATGGAATAAACAAGCATCGTTTTTGCATCTTACTGATACGCCACGCGCTCGCAAATCGGAGGGGGAGTTGTTTAGTCGTCTCCCCCAAGTATAAGGCAGGCGCGGACGCGATCAGATATCACCACACACAAAAGAAAGGTTAATCCATGAAGCCCTCCAGAGCAGTGATTGCCGGTGCGGCTGTTGCCGGCCTCCTCACTGGGTCTCTCGCCGTGCGTGCATATGCCGCGAGC
>DATFWM010000188.1:0-2844 GCA_035259295.1 Blastocatellia bacterium
CCACTTCAACGGTTGCGAGAGAATTGAAGAAACCGGGCCAACTATACCGCGTTTTGGCCGGAGCGCCAAGCAGCCATCCAGAGATTCTGAAGATAACGCAGATTGCTCGTCGGAACAGACTTAATCTCTATGATCCGCGTAGTCTGCCGACCGCATCGAGACTATTGCTGAGGCGTGATTATTCTTTCGAGGTCTTTCTTAACACGGGTCAGGCTCATTTTGATTGACTCCACCGCCGATGCAAACTGGCCTCGCTCCTCAAGCCCTTCGGCGAATCGACGAGTTTCCCCGATCGTCACAAGCGCAATGTTTCTCGCGTCGTAAAGCCCGCCCTTCAAGTGCTCATACAGTTCGGCGCGAGTCTTTTCATCAAGCGACGAGAACTTCGTCTTTAAGAACTCAAGCGCCGACGGCTTATCGATCGCCTCAGGGATCACCCAAAGATCCGCTTCAAGTTTGTCGAACTCAGCTTGAAGGTCCGAATCATCCACCTTGAGCGCTTGTTCGACTCTGCGAAGCACATGTGGCGACTGGATCTTTATGCCCTCCTGATGAGCCAGAAACTGCGCCGCGCGTTTGGCATCACCCTCGAAAGTTCCGTCATCGAAGACCACATCGGAAATGGTAATACCGTCCGCTTCGACATCCGTCGCCTGCAGATTGTGCTCGTGTCCAATCGCTCCAGCAGCGATCACAGGGGTCCCGCGTGTGCCCTGAGATCCGCTCCCACTACCGCCCGTCCAGATGGTATAAGCCATTACATTCTTGCTTGAGATGTTTTTGAGAGTTATCAGGTAATGGTCGAAGTGCTTCTCTAATCGCACGACTTCTAAGGAGGTCGTCTTATTAATCATTCGAGGACCCTCACCGGGTTTGAGAACGACGGGCTTTGCGCTTGTTACTTTCATTTCAAAGGGCTCAATCCCGAATTCGCTTAATTCGATTGGCCGAACTGATTCGCCCGTGTTGATCGTGTACGTCCCAACTAGCCTCTCTTTCTTATCCTTCAACGATCCTTGTTTGGAGAGATCGTTGTAGATGATCGAGAGCGTGACTTTCATAACTTCGCCGACGCTCTGAGCAGAAACTTCGAGGGCGCTAAATTCGCCCGCGGCTGCCGGATAACTGATCCTTAACATCTGGCGAAAAATCAGCGTCCCACGGCGTTCGCCCTGCGGACCGGCAAGCCGAATACGTGGGATCGAGCTTGGTAGTACAATCTCTAATCCGAGTTCAGATTGTTGGAGGGATTCGCGTTGCTGGCCCGAGACAACAACCGGCATGAATTGCGTGATCAGCAGTACAAGCGAAATATTTGTTGAGGATCGCGGATGCGAACGAAGCATTACCAACCTCCTCCGCCTGCGATGAGTAACGCCCTCAAAGCGGGAGATCCGGATTAGCGATCGTCCGCCACATATGCGACGACGGGCTGTTGTCGTTGCCGAGCCCTTCTTTAGGCTGCTTGAAGTTGCGGCCTACGATGTCGACGAACGGTTCGATAGAAACCTTCGCATTCGGATCGAAGCTGTAAAGATCATTCACCGTGATCAGCCGCGCGCTCATGTACCACTTGTGGTTTCGCGCGTACTTGTACGCGGCTTCAACGTGTGGCGGCGGCACGTAGTCTCTGCCGAAGATGCGATAGTACATCTCCGGGTATTCGTATCCAACCGAGGGGTCCGGATAGAATCGCAGCGCTTGATGATAACGAATCGCCCAGCTCACTCTCTCGGATACATACGGTTCGAAGAGCTGCGCTCCCCACCAACCGTGATCGGGTTTGATCAAACCCAGCACTACATCGTGCAACAGGCAGGCGAAGACGGTCTCTTCACCCTGACCCGTCTTCATCGCGCGGGTCGCGCTCTGAAGCACATGATTGGCCGGGGCGAATCGTAGTTTGAAAAAGTCTATGAGCGTCGGTTTGGGCGGCATCGCTGCGAGCTTATCGGCGGCAAACACGCCATCGCCTGATCCCTGCAACACGAACAGCGACCCGACGCCGCGCCTGTATGGTCTTTTGTTCGGCTCATCCAAACTGGGACCGGCCCTCTGATCGAGCCGCGCGACCATATAATGTTCGAGCGAATCCGCAAGCGAATCCGACGACATCGTCTGGATCGCGACGGCTCCGCCAATCGATGCGAGGAAAGCTCTTCGGTCGATGTCCATCACGCACCTCCTGCGCCACGTAGTAACGAATTCATTCGTTCTTGCAGCCATAACGAATGAATTCGTCACTACGTGGTCCTATCGTCACTTGGCTGTTGCCATACACTCGATCTCGACACGCGCGCCGAGCACGAGACCGCTGGTGCCGAACGCGCTTCGAGCGGGCTTCCGCTCCTTCTTGAAGAATGTGTCGTATACCGCGTTCATATCACCCCATTCCTTGATGTCAGCCAGCATCACGGTGCACTTCACTACGTTGTCCATCGAGGAGTTATTTTTCTCGAGCACCGCGCGAATATTCTCCAATGCTTGCTTCGTTTCGGGCCCGATGCCTCCCGGCGCAAGCTTGCCGGTGCTGTCGGTGCCGAGTTTGCCCGACAGATAAAGCATGTTCCCGACTCGCACCACGTCGGAAAGCCGCGGAGTGCCCGCCGCAGTTGCGCTCGAATACTCAACCGCCGCGGTTTGCGGCTTGGATTGCTGCTTGCTCGGCTTATCTTTCTGAGCCCCACGTGCGGCCGGCGCGGCGAACGTAATCACGATGACTGCTACCGCCGCGAGTGTTCTGAGAGTTTTCATCGCAAGCTCCTCTTTGGAATGACGATCAAGTGAACAACTGCGTCCTTCGGATCGTTGCGTGCGCGACACGCACAGCCTCCTAGGAATCGA
>DATFWM010000189.1:0-5483 GCA_035259295.1 Blastocatellia bacterium
CGGGCCGAGCAAGAGAGGCCGCGGTCGAGTTTGAGCGCGTGCTTCAAGCCCAGCCCGCGAACGCGTCGGCACACGCGGCTGCGGGCGTTGCCTACGCAGCACAGCGCGCATGGGATCAAGGGATTGCTCACCTCGAACGCGCGCGAGCAATTGAGCCCGCGAATGCGCGTTATACGCTTGCACTGGCCGACACGTTGCTGAAAGCCGGCCGTGATGACCGCGCGCGAGTAGTTGTGGCTGAGATTGAGCGGACCGCCGAGCAATCGCCTGAGCTTCTTGTGACCCTTGCAACCGTGCTGGCGCAAAACAACCGATACGCTGACGCTCTCGCGTTGTTTGAAAAAGCGATCGGTCGTGGACAAAAGGATTTTGACGCGCAGTATGGGCTTGGCTTCGCCCTTTACAAACTTGGCCGCCCGAAAGAAGCGGAGCGACCGTTGAAACTGGCGACCGAGCTGAAACCCGTACGGGCGGATGGGCACTTCGCACTGGGATTGGTTTACGAAACTCTTGGAAACGACGATGAAGCGGTGGCTTCGTTCGCGGTGGCAGCGCGGCTGGATCCCTCGCTCGCGGAGGCATATTTCGAAGCCGGCCAGATCTACGTCAAGCACGGCAAGTATGAAAACGCGATTAGCGCTTTCACTCGCGCAACGATTTCGTCTCCGCGGAGTTCGCTCTATCAAGCCGCGCTGGGCGATGCCTACTTTTATCTGGGCCAGTTTGATCGGGCGCAGGAAGCGTACGCGCGAGCTTACGCGCTCGATCCCGCATCGCATAATATTAATTACCGAATAGGCCAGTATAATCTTAAGCTTGGCCGCTACCCTGAAGCGGAAGAGTATCTGAAGCGAGAGGCGCGGCTTCATCCGGACTTCGTGGAGTCATTCGCGAGACTCGGCGAGATGTACTCGCAGCTTTTCCGGGACGCTGAAGCTGAAAGCGCCCTCGCGCAAGCGCTGGCGCTTGCGCCCAATCATACGCCGGCGTTGTTTCTTATGGGCCGGCTGCGTGTGCGACAGCAGCGTTTCGACGAAGCGAAGCAAGCGTTCAAGCGTGTAGAGGAGTTGGACCCCGCAAACGCGCAGGTGCATTATCAGTTGTTTTTGATTTATCGCCGCGCCGGCGATCGCGAGCTCGCAGCGAAGGAGCTTGAAATCTTTCAGAAGATGGAACGGAGCAAATGAAGGCAAAAGTAAAAAGGCCAAAGGAAAAAGTCGCGAGTAGGAAGTGTTCGATGAAAGCGATGCTCGCAAGCTCGTTATCTTTTTGTTCCTTCCTCTTTCCTTTTTCCTTCAACTCGGGCGCTGCACAGCAGACAAAGCCTGTGGTCTTCACTGATGTGACCGCTACTGCGAAGATCACATGGACCCACGATAATCTCGCGACGCCCGATAAGTATCTCATTGAAACGATGGGCGGCGGCGGAGCTTTCCTTGACTATGATCAAGATGGCTGGATGGACATTTTTCTAGTCAACAGTGGCCCGACGCTGTATCACAAACCGAAATCGTCAATACGAAACGCGCTGTATCGAAACAATCGCGACGGCACTTTCACGGACGTGACCGAGAAGGCGGGGCTTGCGGTAAAGGGCTTCGGGCAAGGCGTCGCAGTTGGCGATTTCAACAACGACGGTTATCCCGATATCTATGTGACGAACTTTGGGAACAACACCCTGTATCAGAACAACTGCGACGGCACGTTCACGGACGTGACCGACAAGGCGGGCGTGGGCGGTAGCGGATGGAGCACAAGCGCCGCGTTTTTCGACTACGACAACGATGGGTATCTCGATCTATTCGTCTGCCATTATTTGGACTGGGATTTTTCAAAGAACACCTTTTGTGGCGAGCCCAAGCCCGGTTATCGATCCTACTGTCATCCGAACAACTTCAAGGGCGTGTCCAACAAGCTTTACCGCAACAATGGCGACGGCACGTTCACAGATGTGACCAGGAAGGCCGGAATCGAGAGCACCGAAGGAAAAGGTCTGGGCGTCGTGTGCGCGGACATAAACGGCGATGGCTGGATGGACATCTTCGTTGCCAACGACGCGGTCAGAAATTTTCTCTTCATCAACAACGGTGACGGCACCTTTACCGAGAACGCGCTGCTGGCCGAGGTGGCTTACAGTATGTCGGGCAAGCCGCAATCAGGAATGGGCTGCGACTTCGGAGACATTGACAGCGACGGTCTGTGCGATCTCGTTGTAACCAACATCGAGCTCGAACCCAACAATGTCTATCACAACAACGGCGACAACACCTTTAACGATATTACTGTGAGCGTGGGGCTGGCGCAGGTGGCTTTGTTGTTCAGCGGCTTCGGAGTGCGCTTCGCGGACTACGACAACGATGGAGACCTAGATCTGGTTATCGCCAACGGCCACCCGCTCGACAACATTCACCTGTTCCGTGACGGCGTAACCTGGGCGGAGCGCCCGTTCGTTCACGATAACATCGGGGGAAAATTTGTCGACGTTTCCAACGAACGGGGCGAGGCTATGAAAAAGAAGTATTCCGGCCGCGGCCTTGCAATGGGCGACTTCGACAATGATGGTGACGAAGATTTTCTCCTAGTCCAGAACGGAGGTCCCCCGGTTCTGCTGCGAAACGATGGCGGCAATCAGAACAACTGGATCGGGCTTCGTTTGATAGGAACCAGATCTAATCGCGACGCCGTGGGCGCTCGCGTAACCCTGACTGCCGGCAATCTCAAGATTGTAAGGCAAATCGTAGGTGGGTCCAGTTATTGTTCGGCGCACGACCCACGCTTGCTGATAGGCATAGGCAAGCGAGCGAAAGTTGATTCAATCGAAATTCGCTGGCCAAGCGGCGCCGTCGTTCAGATCAATGATGCATTAGTGAATCGTTACAACACGGTCAAAGAGAGCGCAGCGCCGAAGAAATAAAGATACGCTTCGTTAATTGGGGGACCGCGATGGCTTTCAGAGGAAACGCAGTCTTAGCCGGGACAGTGGCATTGTTTGCGGCCTCCTTCGGCCTGAGCCAGGCAACAGACGAGGATCATAAGCCCAGTATCCGAGGCATCGAGATTGGCATGACCGCGCAGCAAGTGCTCGACCATCTGGGTCGGATGCCTGATGGCCGCAAAGATGAGAGAGACGAGGCAATAGTCATCTGGAAGATCGAGAATGACAATGTGCTGCAGATAAGGTTTCGCAAGGAGCACGTGTCGCACATAGCCTTGCAGTACAAGCACCCGCGCCCGACAACTGAGCTGTGGCTCCAGCCTTTGTATACCGCGCCTGGCGGAGTGCTTACAGCGCGAGATCCACGACTTCGGCTGGATTATAAAGCTACGGAAACGAGCGACAAGCTGCGCTCGGCGTGGACGCGGCAAGAGAAGGTTGCCGGCGGTTACCGCGTCGAGATCCAATTCTTGTCGGCGTCACGCAAGAGTCTTGGTGATCGCTTTGAGGATTTCATTGAGTTCAAATACGTAACCGTGCCGAAGGACGATCTGGCCAGATTCGACAAAGCATTAATGCAAAAATGACAAAGCAAACGTGAGCTGGAAATAGAATGCTTAAATCGGATATTGTCGCGCGACTTTGCATGCTTGTGACTTTGCTTCTGAGCAGTAGTTTTGCTTGCGCGGCGCAATCGCCCCAGATCTCAAAGGTCGAGCCTCCCAACTGGTGGACGCACCATTCGATCAACCCCGTGCGCGTGCTGATTCGAGGCCGGAACCTCGCGGGCGCGCGAGTCGAAACCGCCGGCGCCGGAATCAAAGCCGGTGCTACGAAGATCAACGCCGCCGGAACTTACCTGTTTGTTGATGTGGCGATCGACGCAAATGCAAAGCCCGGGAGTCGAACACTACGTATCACGACACCAACCGGATCAACCGAAGCGCCGTTTGAAATCACCCCTGCGCTTCCACGCACTGGCCGCTTTCAGGGCTTCAGCACCGGTGATGTTATTTACCTGATCATGCCCGATCGCTTTGCTGACGGCGATGCGGCAAACAACGATCCATCGCAGTCGCGCGGGATGTACGACCGCTCGAAGAGCCGTTACTACCACGGAGGCGATTTTCAAGGAGTGATCAATCACCTGCCTTATCTGAAAGACCTCGGCGTCACCGCGATCTGGTTGACGCCATGGTATGACAATGTCAACCATTTGAACGAGCGGGAGCAATATCCTGAAGGACAGACCGGCTCCAAGAAACCTGTAACCGATTATCACGGCTACGGCGCGGTAGATTTCTATGGCGTCGAAGAACACTTCGGCACGCTCGCCAAGCTGCGCGAGCTGGTCGATGCGGCGCACAAGCTTGGCATCAAGGTCATTCAGGATCAGGTAGCGAATCATACCGGGCCTTATCATCCGTGGGTGGACGATCCGCCGACGCCGACCTGGTACAACGGCACGAAGGAGCATCATCTGGCAAACACTTTTCAGACTTGGGTGCTTCACGATCCGCATCCTATCGAGAAGTTGAAACGCGAAACGCTCGAGGGCTGGTTCGTGAATATCCTTCCCGACCTGAATCAGAACGACGAAGAGACTTCTCGTTACATCATTCAAAACACTCTGTGGTGGATCGGTGTGACCGGCGTCGACGCGATTCGCCAGGACACCTGGCAGTACGTGCCGAACAGCTTCTGGCGAAAGTGGAGGGCGGCAGTCAGGCGTGAGTATCCCAACGTCAATGTCGTCGGTGAGGTTCTGGATGGTGATGTCGCTCACTGTTCATTTTATCAAGGCGGACGAGTGCGCTTCGACGGGATCGACACCGGGCTCGACACGCTGTTCGACTTCCCGCTGCTATATCCTCTGCGTCGCACGTTTGCCGAAGGCAAGTCGATGAAAGAAGTGGCGTGGGTACTCTCGCACGATCAGCTTTATCCGAATCCGAGCGTTCTGGTTACGGTAATTGGGAATCACGACATGCCGAGATTCATGAACGAGCGCGGCGCGACGGTCGCGGGCCTGAATCTGGCGCACACGTTGATAATGACGATGCGCGGCTCGCCGCAGCTCTACTACGGTGACGAGATTGCGATGAAAGGCGGCGGCGATCCAGATAATCGTCGAGACTTTCCGGGCGGCTTTCCAGGCGATGCGCGAAATGCGTTCACCAAAGAAGGGCGCACGGCAGATGAGCAAACTGCTTTCTCACATCTTCAGAAGCTCTGTCGCTTAAGAGCACAGCTTGAGCCGTTACGACGAGGCGCGCTGGTCAATCTTTTCATCTCCGATCAGCAGTACGCGTACGCTCGAAAGGCTGAGCGGGCCTGGGCGATCGTCGCCTTGAACAACGACTCAAAGCCCGCGTCACTAGAGTTCGACGTTTCGATGCTTGGCCTTATCGATTCAGCCGACCTGATAGATCGCTTGGGTGTGGTGAATGGCGCGAACATTCGATCCGAGATGTTAAAGGTGACCTTGCCCGCACGCTCAGCGTGTATCTTAACAGCAAAATAAAACGACGCGTCGTTTAGAGGCGGG
>DATFWM010000190.1:0-3063 GCA_035259295.1 Blastocatellia bacterium
TGTCTATGAAAAGAATCGAGGCGCGACCGTGGTCTATAGACAAACCAGTACGCCAAAGTTATCTCGTCTTTGGGAGTCCACAGTTGCTCGATCCGGAGATCGAAGAGGTTGTCGCAACGCTGCGCTCGGGATGGATCGGGACCGGGCCAAGAGTCGCCGCGTTCGAAGATGAGTTCCGAAGCTATGTTCGAGCCGAACACGCGGTGGCTGTTCACTCCTGCACAGCGGCTCTTCACCTTTCCTTGATCGCCATCGGTCTCCAGCCCGACGATCAAGTGATCGTTCCTTCAATGACGTTTGCTGCAACGGCGAACGCAGTCATTCACGCAGGCGGCAAACCGGTTTTGGTCGATGTGAATCGTGAGACGATGTGCCTCGATCCAGCGGAGTTGGCGAGACGAATTACGCCTCGCACTCGCGCTGTTATACCGGTTCACTTCGCCGGGCGGCCGTGTGAGATGAATTCGATCCTTAACCTGACACAGCGCCACGGTCTGCGCGTGATTGAAGATTGCGCGCACGCAATAGAAACACTGTATCGCGCTCGACACGCCGGGACGCTTGGCGATTTCGGGACGTTCAGCTTCTACGTCACCAAGAACGTCGTCACCGGCGAAGGCGGAATGGTTACCACTGCGAACGAAGCGTGGGCCGCCCGGATCAAGACGCTTGCGCTGCACGGTCTCAGCGCGGATGCATGGAAGCGATTCTCAGATGAGGGCTTCAAACAGTATGAAGTGACCGAGCCTGGATTCAAATACAATATGATGGATCTGCAGGCAGCGCTTGGATTACATCAACTGCGAAGAGTTGAACAGAATCTTATTCGCCGCGACGAAATCTGGAGGCAGTACGACGAGGCCTTCCGAGACGTGCCGGCTTTTCTTCCTTCGCCTGCGGACGAAGGAACGCGACACGCGCGGCACTTGTATACGCTGGTTCTGGACATCGACAGACTGCGCGCTGATCGCGATGCGATTCAGCTTTCTCTGCATCGACAGGGCATCGGGACCGGCGTCCACTATCGGGCGCTTCATCTGCATCAGTATTATCAAAAAGAATTCGGATACAGTCGGGGCGATTTCCCAAACTCGGAGTGGATCTCGGACCGCACGCTTTCGCTGCCTCTGTCCCCGAAGCTGACCGACGCGGATGTTGAGGACGTCGTCTTCGCTGTGCGCCGAACGCTTGAGTATTGTGCTAAATGAAGCGCGATCGGTTCGCGCACCGATATTAGTTATCGGCCATGCCACTACTTATCAATATTCGGTGAACTCTCGCCGTCTGAGTCCTTCTGGATCCAGTGAGCATGCTTTGGGATCGAGTTTGATCTGGGTGACCCTCGATCTCAATGGATTTGATGATCCTTGCCATTGCGATTCTCTGCTTATTATATCTGGTGTTCGCCGTTTAGCGCATTTGAATTATAATCAAAGAGCACTAACGTCATACTTATGTCAAATTCTGAGCCCACTGATTCAATCACGGGTCACTCGTTGAGCGCGGGCGAAATCTACATCGAGATGAAGCGGCGGCTCGAGCAAGGCTCGCGCGCTGCGATGGCCACCGTCGTCAAGACTCGCGGTTCAACGCCCCAACAGGTTGGCGCGAAGATGGTGATCTTCGACGACGGCTCGTTCATCGGCACGGTTGGCGGCGGTTGCGTGGAAGCTGATATTTGGGCCGAGGCGCGCGAAGTGCTTCGTACGGGCAGGACTGACATTTATCACTTCAACTTGAACGACGAGTACGAAGACGCCGAAGGCATGGTCTGCGGAGGCCAGATGGACGTCTTGATCGAGCGCTGGGCCGACAACGAGTAGTTAAGACCTCCCCCCTCTACATCCGCATTTGAGCTTCCTTATGCTAAACTCTCGATATGTCTGACGAGCGCGTGCTCATTGTAGATGATGAAGAAGCCGCGCGGCAGGGCCTAAGCGAAGTCGTAACGAGTTGGGGCTATCTGACCGAAAGCGCGGCGGATGGGCAGCAAGCCATCGACCGCATCGAGAGTTTCGTTCCCCACGTGGTGGTAACCGACGTCGTAATGCCAAACCTGGACGGCTTCAAGCTGCTCGCCTATCTTCGAACCGAGCATCCCGAAACGGCCGTGATCCTGCTAACGGGACAGGGGTCGGTCGACGCGGCTATCCGCTCGGTCAAAGACGAAGGCGCATTTTATTATTTCGAAAAACCCATCGAAATGCGACGGCTTCAGTTGGTGCTCAAGAAGGCCGCCGAATACAGCAGCGCGCGACGCGAGAACGAGCTTCTCCGGCGGCAACTGCGTCAGTACGGCGCGTTCGGAGAAATGGTTGGCGCGTCGCAGGCTATGCGTGAGGTCTACACGCTGATCGAGCAAGTGGCACCAAGCGCAGTGTCGGTCCTGGTTACAGGAGAGTCAGGCACTGGGAAGGAGATGGTCGCGCGGACGATTCATAAGCTCAGCCCGCGAGCGAACCAGCCATTTATCGCGATCAACTGCGCCGCCGTTCCAGAGACGTTGATGGAGTCGGAGTTGTTCGGCCACGAGAAAGGCGCGTTCACAGGCGCCGCCGACCGTCGCATCGGATGCTTCGAACTGGCGAACAATGGAACGCTCCTGTTGGACGAAATCGCCGACATGCCGTTTCTCCTTCAGGCCAAGCTTCTGCGCGTGCTCGAAGACAAGAAAGTGCGACGCCTCGGCTCGACCAAGGAGATCAGCGTTGATGTGCGCGTGATCGCCGCTACTAACAAGGATCCAGTCAAGACAGTGCAGCAAGGAACTCTAAGGGAGGACTTGCTGTACCGTTTGAACGTGATTACAATCAAGCTTCCCGCGTTGCGCCACCACCGGGAGGACATACCGCTGCTGATTCAGCACATGATCGACGAGCTGAGCAAGCGGCATGAAAAGACGGCGCGGTTGATTTCCCCGGAAGCGGCCGAGGTGCTGCTGGCTCATCACTGGCCCGGCAACATTCGCGAGCTTCGCAACGTGATCGAACGCGCGGTAGTTATTTGCAAAGGTGAGCAGATTGAAAAGCGTCACCTGCCTTTTCACATCACTGGCCAGGAACC
>DATFWM010000191.1:0-3987 GCA_035259295.1 Blastocatellia bacterium
CGCCTCGCCTGTCATCCTCGATCATCTCGGTGACGTTTTTCAAAAGCGCGGAAAGACCACCCAGGCGCGCGACGTGTGGCAGAAGGCGTTGATGCTCCCGATCAACAAAGTCCTCTCAGCGAGAATCAAGGCCAAGCTTGACTCTTTAAGTAGCAAGTAACCCATCCGTGCAAATCCGTTGAATCAGTGTCATCCGTGGTCTATCCGGCCGGCTCGGGAATGAAAAAGACAGCAGACGTGGTGATCATCGGCGGCGGGTGCATGGGCGCGAGCACTGCATATCATCTGACGCGCAATGGCATCACCAATGTCGTGCTACTCGAACGCGAGCCGATGCTGGGGATGGGCTCGACTGGGCGCAACGCGGGCGGCGTGCGGCATCAATTCTCCAATGAAGCAAACGTCAAACTCTCGATCGAATCGATCCGCGTGTTTGAACGCTTCGCTGAGGAAGTAGGCTACGAAATCGATTTTCATCAGGACGGCTACCTCTTTCTTTTGTCAAAGGGTCGAGACTTAAGCGCTTTTCATCGCAATGTCGAGATGCAACATCGGCTGGGTGTCGAGGTCGAGTTGCTTTCGGCCCAGGAGGCGAGCCGGCTTGCGCCGGGGCTTGAAACCGGCGGCGTCATTGCGGCGACCTTCTGCGCGCGCGACGGGATAGCCGATCCGAACGGTGTGACGATGGGTTTCGCGAAAGCGGCGCAAGCAGCCGGCGCCGAAATCTATTGCGAGACTGAAGTCGCCGGCATCACTGTCGAAGCGGGTCGCGTCGTGTCGGTCCAAACAACGCGTGGCGAGATATCGACTCGCGCGGTGGTCGACGCGGCGGGACCCTACGCAGGAGACATCGGCAAGATGGCCGGGCTCGACGTGCCGGTGCTTCCGTTTCGCCGACATATTTTCATAACTGAAGCGCTGGCGTCCGGCTCGCGCGTGCCCGCCTCGCGAATCATGGTCATAGACTTCGAGACCACTTTTTATTTTCATCGCGAAGGCGCTGGAATCCTTTTTGGCATGTCTGATCCGGACGAGCCTTCGAGTTACGACACGACTGTAAGCTGGCAGTTTCTAGAGAAAGTAACGCCGGTCGCAGTGAAGCGTCTGTCGGCTCTGGCGGATGCTGGAATCGCGCACGCTTGGGCGGGGCTATACGAGATGACTCCCGACGCGATGCCGATCATCGGACCGGCTCGCGAAGTGGAAGGTTTCTTCCTGATCGCGGGATTCAGCGGACACGGGTTTCAACATTCGCCGGCGGCAGGACGGATACTTGCGGATTTGATTGCGGATCGTGGGCCAGGTGATTTCGCGACGTCCGCGTTCTCTCTTGAGCGGTTCTCCTCCTCAGTAGCCGAGCGAGAAGCTAACGTGGTTTGACAATGCAGCTCATCGGTTAGATCACTCCGCTGTCGCCGACTTTCCTTCTTCCTTTCGCTTCTCAATCGGGTCGTAATCGCGCTCGCCGTAGCCCAGATAGACCTGTCGCGGGCGCGCGATCTTCTGCTCCGAGTCCAGCAACATCTCTTCCCACTGCGCCAGCCATCCCGACGTTCGCGGAATCGCGAACAGCACCGGGAACATATCAACCGGAAAGTTCATCGCCTGATAGATGATCCCCGAGTAGAAGTCGACGTTCGGATAGAGCTTGCGCGATACGAAGTAGTCATCCTCCAGCGCGATGCGCTCCAACTCTAGCGCGATGTCCAGCACCGGATTCTTGCCGGTAACTTCGAATACCTCGTCGGCGATCTGCTTGATTATCTTGGCGCGTGGATCGTAATTCTTGTAGACCCGGTGACCGAACCCCATCAGCTTCACCTCGCCGTCCTTAACTCGTTTGATGTAGGCTGGCACGTGGTCCTTCGAGCCGATCTCGTTCAGCATTCGAAGCACCGCTTCATTGGCGCCGCCGTGCAGTGGACCATACAGCGCCGCCGCCGCTCCCGCGACCGCCGAATACGGATCGACGTGTGAGCTGCCGATGCTGCGCATCGCATTCGTGCCGCAATTCTGCTCGTGATCGGCGTGCAAGATGAACAACACGTCGAGCGCGTGTTCGAGCACCCGGTTCGGTTTGTACTTCACCTCGGTCATCTTGAACATCATGTTCAGGAAGTTGCCGGGATAGCTCAGATCGTTGTCGGGATAATCGTAGGGCATTCCGACGCTGTGCCGATAAGCGAAGGCCGCCAGCGTCGGCATCTTGGCGATGAGCCGATGGATTTGATGCTTGCGCGACTCGGCGTTGAAGATGTTCTTCGCGTCCTTGTAGAATGTCGATAGCGCTCCGACCGTCCCGATCAGCATCCCCATCGGGTGCGCGTCGTAATGAAACCCGTCCATGAACTTCTTGATCTGTTCGTGAATGAACGTGTGGTGAGTAATGTTCCACGACCAGTCCCTCAACTGCTCGGCCGTGGGCAGCTCCCCGTACAACAGCAGGTAGGCGACTTCCAGATACGTACTCTGTTCGGCTAGCTGCTCGATCGGGTAACCCCGATATTGAAGGATGCCTTTGTCCCCGTCGATGTACGTAATCCGACTCTTGCACGAAGCGGTGTTCATGAACGCCGGGTCGTAGGCCATCAGCCCGAAGTCTTCATCCGAGGCTTTGATCTTCCGCAAGTCCATCGCTCGGATTACACCGTCTTCAATCGGGATTTCGTATTGCTTGCCTGTTCGGTTGTCTGTGATTGTCAGAGTGTCTGCGCCCATACCCCCTCCTTACTTTCTCACACGAAGCGAAGCGCTTGGCGTCGGCCCGCTTTCACCTAATACTGTAACAAGCTCTCGCCGCGTGGCGCGACAGTAATTCACAAGAGCGCACGAATGCTATCGAGCCTGAGTAATACAAGTATCAGAACATTCGCGCCGTTGGCGATGTCTTCGGGACGCGAGAATTCTTTGGGCGAGTGACTGATGCCTCCGACGCTTGGGATGAAAATCATTCCAACAGGTCCAATACGCGCGATCTCTTGAGCGTCGTGGCCCGCGCCGCTGGGCATCCATTTGCTCGAAAGGCCAAGTGACTTGGCCGTCTCGTCAATCACCTTCCGCAAGCGTTCATCGGTCGGCGCCGGCACGATGCTGTTGGTTTCGGTGAAGTCGAATGTCGTGCCTGTCGAACGCGCGATCTGCACCGCCTGATCGCGAATCTTCTTATACAGCATCTCGACCTTCGAGGCATCCAGGTCGCGCAGCTCCAAACCGAGAATCACGTTGCCCGGAATGACATTGTATGCGCCCGGCCATGCTTGAAGCTTGCCGACGGTTCCGACCTGCCTTCCGGGAAGGCTCGTGACGACACGGTTCACCGCGTCGATGAACTTCGCGGCGGCGAGCATCGCGTCACGGCGCTGATTCATCGGAGTCGTGCCGGCGTGATTGGCGAAGCCTTCGATCTTTACCTCCCACTGCCTGATGCCGACTATGCCTTCGACCACGCCGATGTTGATCTTCTCAGTGTCGAGGATGCCGCCTTGCTCGATGTGCAGTTCGAGATAGGCGTGGATGTCGCCGCGCTTGCGCCGGACGCTTGCAAGCTTTTCTGGATCGCCGCCGATGAACTTGATGCCGTCGCGAATAGTCTTGCCGCTGTTGGTGACAAGGTTGAGCTGCTTCTCGGTCAGCTCACCGCTGATGGCGTGACTCCCGATCGTGCCGCCTTCTTCGTTCGCGAAGATGATCACTTCAAGCGGATGGCGAGTCGCGATTCTGTGATCGGCAAGTGTCTGCGCAACTTCTATGGCGCTCATCGAGCCGACATCGCCGTCGAAGTTGCCACCTTCGGGAACGGAGTCGATGTGAGAACCCATCACGAGCGGTTTCAGCGTCGGGTCGCTGCCGGCGCGTCGACCGACGAGATTACCGGCCGCATCGATGCTGACCTCGAGGCCTGCGGCTCGCATCAAGCTCATGACGTAGCCGCGGCCTTGACGGTCGGCTTCGCTGTAGGCGACACGCGAGACACCGCCTTGCGGGTTC
>DATFWM010000192.1:0-3025 GCA_035259295.1 Blastocatellia bacterium
CGACGGTGGCGCGGCTCGGCATTCAGGCGAGTTTTGAGTCGCGATGAGATTACCCTGCTTTAGCTGTCGGTTCTCGCAGGGTACCCCATCGCGTTACGGGGGTCGATTAGGCGGCCGCGGGAACCAGCCGCCGGCGGGTAAGAACTAGTTTGTTGCGGTCAGCACGATCACTTCACGCCCGTCGTCGAGCCGAGCGAGGTGTTCCTCCGTACGAATGCATTGCATCTGCACGCGAGTGTTTCTTGTCAACTGCCAGAATTCGGCGTGGCCTTGGTTCATGTACAGCCCAAACGTCACCTTGACGTCAACGCCCTTGGGCACGGTAGCAAGGTATAGTTTGTCCGACCACCTGTCCGCGACCAGCAGCGTCCGCGCTTTCTGGTTTATCTGCAGTATCGTACCTTCAATTGTGAACGACTTCTTGGAGCGCTCGCTTTTAGGTGCGCTCATCGCGACGGTCGCGAAGGCGAGCACTAGTGTTACTGCAAGAGCTGCACTACGTTGTGTTATGCGTTTCATGATTCAGGCTCCTTTTCCGCGGCGCGTAGCCGCGATGTGAAATTGTTCTTGGCGGCAGCGAAGCGGTGCAAAACCGCTTCTAGTTGGCTGCGATCAATCTGACGGCAACACGCCCGTCGTCGAGGCGGGCCAAATGCTCAGCGTCGGTGCGGAAACACCGAATCTCGACGCGTTCTCTGGCGATCACATCCCCGAATTCCGGTCTCGCCATTCGCATGTATCTACCGAAAGTAATCTTGAAGGTCGCACCCTCGGGCACTTCGATCAGATAAAGCTTTTCGGACCGGCGGTCGGCAACCAGCAATGTGCGATTCTGCTTATCGATCCGAATGACCGTGCCCGCCACCGTGAAATACTTGTTCGCGCGTTGGGCTTTCGGCGCAGCGATCGCAATCGTGCCAACGGCCAGCGTGATCGCTGCGGCGATCGATGTCAGTCTGATAATAGTTCTCATCATCCCTCCTTCTCTTCCCATGCCGTTCCGCCTTGAAAATTGGGGGCGAGGCTTGAAGGCTTCGGCCCCGCCCCGAGCGGTTGACATCTTCGGAAGACGTGCGCAGTCTACATCCAGCGCGATGCGCGTTGTAGAGCGCATCCCGCAAAATTCTTGCGGCGGTTCGCACATTTGAAACTGTGGGATCCCGCAGTGGGCCTGGGAGAATCAGACTTGGACACGCAACGAGATCTAATTGAGGGGCTGCTTCAGTTCGTGTCGCTGGTTGAAGGCGAGCGCAAGCTGCTCGCGGCTGACCTCCACGATCAAACGCTGTCGGATCTTCGCGAGCTAGCCAGGCTCGCGCGACGTCTGTTCGAAAAGCCGGAAGGCGCGATGAATCAGGAGGTTCGCAACGGGCTTGCAAAGCTCATCTACGGGTTGGAATCTGCCATGGACGAAGTGCGGCGGGCGATGGAAAATCTCAGCCCGTCAGCGCTCGAGACGCTGGGACTGGTTCCAGCAATAGAGAGCTGTCTTACACGGGCTTCGCAATCAGCCGAGCGTCAGTTCTTGACCCGGTTCGCCTGTCTTGCGAAAGAAGCCGATTTAAATTTATCCGAGACCGAGCAGTTGCTAACGTATCGGATCGTGCAGGAAGCGCTGAACAATATTTCCAAACACGCCGCAGCGCGGTTCGTCGAGATTGTGATTCTTCGCGAAGGCGGGAGTCTGCTGATCAGAGTGAGCGATGATGGTCGCGGTATGTCTGTCTCGGCCGATCTGCGCCGCGCCCGCGGAATTGACAACATGCGCTATCGAGCGAGGCTGATCGGCGCCGAGCTTACGTGGTTGAAGGCCACAGGCAGGCGAGGCACAGTAGTCGAGCTGCGAGTCCCAATACGGGGTGAGGAGTGATACGTGATCCGTGATACGTGATCCGTGATCCGTGATCCGTGATCCGTGATTCGTAACTGGTGATCACCTTTGACGTATCACGCATCACGGATCACGTATCACGTATCACGCATCACAGTTCACGCATCACGGTTCATTTTCTATGAGTATCTTGATTGCCGAAGACATGACGTTTCAGCGCGATTATCTTCGCGCCATCGTCATTGATAACTTCGCCGAAGCGGGGCCGGTGCTCGAAGCGTCGGACGGAACTCATGCAGTTGAGCTTGCGCTGAGCGAGCGTCCGTCGCTTGTGGTGCTCGATATAAAACTGCCCGGTCTTTCGGGTGTCAAAGCAGCGCGGAAGATATGGTCCGAATCGAAGCTTGCGCGGATTGTTTTTTGGTCCCAATACAAAGACGAAATCTACATCCGCGAGTTGGCTCGCATTGTTCCGGCCGAAACCGTCTATGGTTATGTGCTGAAGTCGTCGCCCGACGAAAAACTCGTCTCAGCTCTCCGAGCGGTGCTCGTTCACGAGCAGTGTTGGATTGATCCTGAGATACGAACTGTCCAGTCTCGTGCGACCAATCGAACGTCGGGCCTGACCGACATCGAGTATGAAGCGCTCGTCGACATAGCACTTGGACTGACCGACAAAGCCATCGCCCGGCGCAGGTACTTGAGCGAGAGAGGCGTTCAGAACCGGCTGCGCGAGCTTTATGGAAAGCTCTCGATCGACGTTGACCAAATCGTGGACGACCGGTGGGGGAACACCTACAGCCCGCGCGCGCGAGCCATCTCGATATCCTTGCAGCGCGGGCTAATCAACGCCGACGAGCTGGCACGCGAGAATGAAGAGCTTAAACAATGGCTTCAACGCGAAAACGCAACGCTCGACGCTTAGTCGATCTCCGGTGCCGAGACGGTCTCCAACTTCGTAGAACCGCCGACTTCAGGCGCACCCTTCATCAGCACTATGTAAGCTCCACCTGCGACAAACAGGCCAACGAACCACGCATAATCATACAACGGCCTTATCGCCGGAATGATCAGTCCTCCCCACGCCAGCGCGCAACCAAGCAGCGTAGCCACGACCGCTCGCCAGTTCCAACCGCCCGCGTAGGTGTAAATTCCTTGGGTCTTGTACAAGTCACCGAGCGCGAGTTGCTTGCG
>DATFWM010000193.1:0-3359 GCA_035259295.1 Blastocatellia bacterium
AATCGAGGCGTTTCGCGGAGAAGCAGAACGTGGGCTTGCTTTAGGCGCGCAATATCTAGTGCTCCACGCAGGATCCTATCGTGGGCTCCGCCGTGAAGAAGGCCTTGTCCGAGCGGCAGAGTCGATCAAGAAGGCAACCGCTAGTCTCGATCTGGAAAGCTGTGGCTTCAAGGTCCTGATCGAAAATTCGGCTGGCGCTGAGTACTCGCTAGGGAGCTCTTTCGAACAGGTGACAGAGCTGGTGGAACGCCTGAGCCCGGTATTGCCGGTTGCCGCCTGTATCGACACCTGTCATATGCATGCTGCGGGTTATGACATCGTTTCACCCGAAGGCTTCGATTACACGATGAAATACCTTGAGAACACAATCGGTCTTAAGAACATTCCAGTGTGGCACTGCAATGATGCCAAATCGGCACGAGCGTCGAGACAAGATCGTCATGAGCATATCGGCAAGGGCAAGATTGGATTGGAGACCTTTCGGCGATTGCTCAATGATCCGCGAATCGCACAGGCGGCCTTCATCGCTGAGACTCCAATTGACGAACCCGGTGATGATCAACGAAATGTGGATGCGCTGAAGAGTCTGGTGGCTGAGTGATTCCTGGCGGCTTCGCCGCTCAATCGAATCCGTGGCTGCTAAGGCGTGCAGCTCCGGTACATACTTCGCCATAAGCGGTAAAACACGTAAAATCAAGTATTCCCATGTCCAGTCAGGAGAAAACAGAAGTATTGAATGGCGCTGAGCAGCAGTCGCCTGACCGCGAACAGCGGTATGACGCTCAGCGCATTGAATCGAAGTGGCATCAGCGCTGGCAGCAGCCGGACCTCTATCGAGCGGAGCCTGCAACGTCGGCGCGGAAGAAGTACTACGTGCTCGAGATGTTGCCGTATCCCTCCGGCGCACTGCACATGGGACACGTGCGCAACTACGCAATTGGAGACGCCCTCGCCCGCTACATGTGGATGAAAGGTCACAACGTGCTCCATCCGATGGGATGGGACGCGTTCGGCCTTCCCGCCGAAAACGCGGCGCTCAAGAACAACACGCCACCCCGTGAGTGGACGCTGAACAACATCGCCAACATGAAGCGGCAGATGAACCGCCTCGGTTTCTCGTACGACTGGAGCACCGAGGTTACTACTTGTCTGCCCGACTACTACCGCTGGAATCAATGGTTCTTCCTGAAATTCTACGAGCGCGGCTTGGCGTATCGACGCAAGAGCAAGGTGAACTGGTGTCCCGAGTGTGCGACCGTTCTCGCTAATGAACAGGTTGTGAATAGCTGCTGCTGGCGTCATGAGGAGACTCCGGTTGAGCAGCGTGATCTCGAGCAATGGTTCTTGCGCATCACCGACTACGCCGACGAATTGCTTCGTGATCTTGACCAGCTCGAAGGCTGGCCAGAGAAGGTGCGCACCATGCAGCGCAACTGGATTGGCCGCAGCGAGGGCGTACAGGTTGATTTCAAAGTCGCTGATTCGAGCGAGAAGATCACGGTGTTTACGACTCGTATCGACACGATCTTCGGAGCAACGTCGATCCAGCTCGCGCCCGAACATCCCGTTGTATCGAAGTTGATCGGTAACGATCCTGAACTGCTCACGAAGTTAGACGAGCTCGTGGCTGAGCAGCGCGCCGCTCGCGATGCCGGTGCGCTCGGTGAAGCGGAGAAGCACGGCTTCTTTACCGGGAGCTATGCCGCAAATCCATTCAACAACGAGAAGATTCCCATTTGGGTGGCAAACTACATTCTGATGGAGTACGGCACGGGCGCAATCATGTCGGTCCCAGCACACGACGACCGCGACTATGAGTTCGCCAAGAAATACGACATTGATGTTCGCATCGTGATCCTGCCGCGTCGCCACGAGGAGGGTGAGCAGAAAGAACCTACGTTGCCATACACGGCGATGGATAGCCTGCTTATCAATTCAGGAGACTTCAGCGGTCTCGGCAACGAGGAAGCAATTCAGCGGATGACGCGCTTTGCCGAGGAAAAAGGATTCGGCAAGAAGACGGTGACCTATCGCTTGCGCGATTGGGGTGTCTCGCGACAGCGCTACTGGGGAACTCCAATCCCAATTCTGTACTGCGATAAGTGCGGCATCGTCCCCGTGCCTGAGAAGGATTTGCCGGTCATGCTGCCGGATAACGTCGAGATCACTCAGCAGGGCGGCTCGCCACTGGCGCACGTTCCGGAGTTCGTGAATGCGAAGTGTCCGAAGTGCAAGGGGGGAGCTCGACGCGAGACGGATACGATGGACACGTTCGTCGATTCCTCCTGGTACTTCTATCGCTACACGAACGCGAAGTTAACCAGTGCGGCGCTCGATTCTAAGGCTGTCGAGTATTGGTTTCCGATCAATCAATACATAGGTGGCGTGGAGCACGCGATCCTGCACTTGATCTATTCTCGCTTTTGGACAAAAGCGATGCGCGACATGGGCTTGATCAGGAATTCTGAGCCTGTGGAACGCCTGTTTACGCAGGGGATGGTGATCAAGAACGGCGCAAAAATGTCGAAGAACAGAGGAAACACTGTCTCCCCTGATGACATGGTTTCCCGTTATGGGGCGGACAGTACGCGTGTGTATTCGCTCTTTGCCGCTCCACCCGACCGGGATCTCGACTGGCAGGAGAATGGTGTCGAAGGTGTAAGCCGATTCTTAGCGAAGGTTCATCGGCTGGTAATGCGGTACGCCGATTTCGCCGGCAAAGGGCCTGCGAGTCAGTCATCGGCTGCTCGAGATCTTGAGCGGAAGTTGCACCAGACGATCCGAAGAGTGTCTACGGACTTTGAAGGACGTTGGCACTTCAATACGTCGATCGCTGCCATTATGGAATTGGTCAACGCGATTAACGCGGCTGAGCCTCAAATTGCGTCGGGCGCGATTCCAGCCAAGCAAGTGTCGTCCACTTCTCGAACGCTTGTTCTATTGTTGGCGCCATTCGCGCCTTACTTGGCGTCGGAATTGTGGGAGGCGCTCGGCCAAAAATCGCAACTGCTGCGCGAATCCTGGCCGAAATTTGATCCCGAGTTGGCACGAGAAGAGCAGGTTGAGATTCCCATCCAGATTAACGGGAAGAACCGATCGCGTATTGTCGTACGTGCCGGACTCGATGACGAAGAAGTCCGCACGCGAGCTTCTGCCGACGAGAAGATCCGTGTCTTGCTCGAGGGCAAAGAGGTCGTTAAGGTAATCGTTGTCCCCAACAAGCTCGTGAACATCGTGGCTCGTTGATGTCGCGCAACCCACTGTTCGAGGCTTTTCGGGAAATCAGCCGCGACCCCGCGTTACTGGCGATCGAATTAGGATGGCGCTGGAGCTTCGGCGCCATCACTGTTCTTATCGTA
>DATFWM010000194.1:0-3458 GCA_035259295.1 Blastocatellia bacterium
GTTCTTGACGTAATCCATTAACCGCGCGTTATTCGCAATCACATCGGGCCTTACTTCATAAGTTCGGATCCCCGCGACGATCACGTCATACGCGCTGAGATCTCCCGATGTGAGTTGCTTGGAATCGATGGTTTTAACGTCGACGCCGATGCGCCTGAGCGCTTCGCCGAAGTCGTCACCCGCTCCTTCGATGAACCCGACTTTCAAGCCTGGCGCGACTTTGACGTCGATCACCTCCGCTTCGGCGCGTGCAGGGTGATAAACGAAACGCGGCTCGATGTGCGGATAAGAGACAACCTCGTAGCCTTGGTTGTACTGTTGACCGTCGACCGTCGCGACCGCGATGAGAGAGCGTCGAGTCTCCGGGCTCCCGGCTGGCGTTTTGAGAGTGAAGGTGACCGACGCTCGCTCCCCCTGGCGTTTCAAACTAAAGTTTGTAGACGCCGGGCTGACTTGCCAGCCGTCCGGTTTCTGGAGCGCGAGCGAACCTTGCAGTCCGCCCTTGCGGTTATTAGTTACCGATACTGTAATCTCTCTTTCTATCTCGCTAGCCGACTTGGGGAAAATGAGGATGTCGGGGGAGACATTCACTGATACTGCAGGCGCGACTTTGATTTGGTGTCGAAGCTCACCGACTGCCCGGTCGGCGTAACGGTGTTGCGCCTCCTGACGGACCCGAACTGCCAAACCCGCGATGTTGAAGTCGACAACTGCGGCTAAAGTGGCGGCTGAAATCGGTTCAATACCCATTGCATCTTGACGCGGTCTTTCAATCGCGAACATATCGCCCTTGCGCTCGCTGGTCAGCCAGTAGGGCCGTGTGGGTTCAGCATCGGGCGCGACAGTCACGGTGTATTCAGCCTGTAGCAAACTCCTGCCATCAGCCTCAGAGGTCTTTTCGTCCTTGCGAACGACGGTCCAGCCGTGAGGCGCCGACAACTCGAACTTGATCAGTTTCGCCGCCGAGTTCGCGTATGCGCTCACGCTCGCGTTGAACGTTTGACCTGGAGTGACTACTTCATCATCAGCTAAGCAATCAACCACTATGCCTTCCGACTTCAGGAGCGCGTCCACAAAATCGGCTTCCTTTTGTTTGAGCAAAAAACTTGTATCAAAGATTTCGGACTCGCTTAAGCCGAGGCTAGCAAGCCCGACTGTGATACTTCGCACCCTGTTCAAACCTCGCGCGATCACTTCAGTGATCGAAGCTTTCGACAGCGGATTGTATTTCGCCTTCGCTTCATCGACTGCCGCCTGAACCTCCGCAAGCTGATCTCTGAGCTTCGCCGCCGCCACTCCAGCGTAATCAGCGATCGCAGTCAGTCGCGTGTCGATGCTCTCGAAAATGTCTTTCTCGTTTTTGATCGAGCCGAGCTTGGAATCGATCAACCGAAGCCGCGAGTATCGCGGGCCTCGAGCTTCGATTGTTCCCTGATCCTGAGATCGATGCTGACTCCGCCCGCGAGCCGCTATCTCGTAATAGCTTTCGCCAAGCACCGGATCGAACTCGCCAGTGTTGATCGACAGCGTAGCAAGCGACGGCATAAATTCCCGGGGACTCGCTCCGCCATCAAACGACCGCAAGTAAAGCTTCTTTGCTTGCCACGGTCGCAAGCCTTCTCTGATCTGCTCAGGGAACCGCGCTGGGTCTGCCGCCGCGCGATACGCTTCGGGGGTCAGAAACCCGGCAGCTTGATGATGGCCGTGGCCATCATTAGGAGTGCCGCTAAACCCCGACACGATCACGAGTGGCCGGAACACTCGGATCACTCGGACCATGTCGGCAAGCACCGCCTGGCGGTCCCACTTCGAGAGAGTCTCAGTGCGCGACTTGCTGAAACCGAAATCAAACGCGCGTGAAAAAAACTGCTGCGCGCCGTCCAGCCTCCGCGCTGCAAGCAGTTCTTCGGTTCGGATCACGCCGAGGGATTCGTACAACTCCGGGCCGATCACATTCTGGCCGCCGTCTCCGCGCGTGAGCGAAAGGTAAGCCGTGCGTGCTTGTCGTCCTCGCGCGAGATACGCGAGCAACCCGCTGTCTTCGTCATCGGGATGCGCGCCGGTGTGAAGCACGCTCGCGACGACTCCTAGGCGTTTGATGGCCTGTCCCAGCGCCATCGCCCCACGGTCTTCGGCGGGTCGGGTATCGGCTGCTGAATGAAAAGCTAACTGTGCGGCCTGGCTGATCAGGATTAGTGAGACAAACGCCAGCGAGAGGAGTTTGCGTGTAGGAGTGGAGATCACTGTGAGCCTCCGGTCAGGGGTTCAATTCCACTGAAAAGATTTCCGTCCCGAGCGCTTAACAGAGTAACAGTTACAGGTTGGGAAGAGGGACTTGTCCCCGCCCGAGTCGTCGTCCAAAAAGCGGGACAAGTCCCTCTTCCGAACCTGTGATTAATCTACTTACTAAGAGGCCCGCGACTGCTTTATCCTCATCGCAGCGTCGAGGATTTGTCCCGCTGCTTTCTTCTTGGACATCAGCGGCAGATCAACCACGCCTTCCGACGACACCAGCGAGATCCTGTTCGTATCGACTTCGAAGCCGGCATCCGAAGCCGACACGTCGTTGGCGACTATCAGGTGCGCCCCTTTTTCATTGAGCTTCTTCCTGGCATTCTCGATCACATTCTCCGTCTCAGCAGCAAACCCGATCACGACCCGAGAGCCTCGCTCGCGTGCGGCCGCCGAAAGGATGTCTTCGGTTTGCTCGAGTTCCAATACCAGAAGTTTTCCATTCTTCTTGATCTTCTGCTGCAATGTGCTCGCAGGCCGATAGTCGGCGACCGCAGCGGTCATCACGACCATCGTCGCGTCCTCTAGATTGTCCTTCACCGCTTTGAACATTTCCGCAGCAGTGCGGACTGATATGGTTCGGGCGCCTTCGGGCGGGTCGATCGATACAGGGCCTGTTATCAACGTGACTGTAGCGCCTCGCGCCAACGCAGCTTCCGCCATTGCGTAGCCCATCTTACCCGATGAGCGGTTGCTCAAGAACCTGACAGGGTCGATCGCTTCCTGAGTCGGACCGGCGGTAACCAGCACGCGCTCGCCGGTCAGATCAGCGCGCGGCTCATCGATAGATTCACTCGGCCCGACGAGCTCAAGCGCGCGGTTCACAATCCGTTCGGGCTCAGCCAACCGTCCCGCTCCTACCGTGCGACACGCCAGGTAACCCTCTTCCGGATCGACGAACTCGACCCCGCGCTCGCGCAAGCGGCGAACGTTTTCGCGAGTCGCCGGATGCGCCCACATCTCGACGTTCATCGCCGGCGCCACAAGCACCGGGCTTGTTGTCGAAATGTAAAGCGTGGAAAGAAAATCGTCGGCGATTCCGTTGGCAAACTTCGCGAGCGCGTTTGCCGTCGCGGGCGCAACCAGCAGCAGATCGATCGACTCCGCCAACTGGATGTGCTTAATCTCCGGGTCGTCCGTCGGCGCGAACATGTCTGTTATCACGG
>DATFWM010000195.1:0-2630 GCA_035259295.1 Blastocatellia bacterium
ATCACGGACCGGTGTTTTCCGCCAGTGCAGCCAAACGCGATGGTGAGATAGCTTTTGCCTTCGCGAATGTAATGCGGAATGAGGTAGGTCAGCAGACCTTCCATGCGGCGGAGAAATTCGCCGGTTTGCGGGAACGAACGAATGTAGCGACGGACTTTGGGATCGCGACCGGTGAAAGAACGCAAACGCGGCACGAAATGCGGGTTGGGCAGAAAGCGAACATCGAAGACCAGGTCGGCGTCACTCGGTATTCCGAATTTGTACCCGAAGCTGACAAACGAAACGAGCATCGGGCGATGATCGGGATTCTTGAAGCGGTCGGTGATGAAATGGCGCAGCTCGTGAACGTTGAATTTCGTTGTGTCGATCACCACGTCCGCCAGCTTGCGGATCGGATCCATCAGCGCGCGTTCATGAGCTAGGCTTTCGCGAACAGAATGATTTTTGCCAAGCGGATGGGGCCGCCGAGTCTCGCTGTAACGCCGGACCAACGCGTCTTCGGCGGCCTCGATAAAGACCAGCGAAATGGGATGCTCCTTGCGAAGATGACGTAAAAGCGGCGGAAGCTTTTCTAGTTGCAAGCCTTCGCGGGCATCGACGAGCAGCGCGGCGCGTGCGAAATCACCTTCGCCGGAGGCGTGCAGCTCCGCGAAGATGGGGATCAGCTCAATCGGAAGATTGTCAACGCAATAAAAGCCCATGTCCTCGAAGGCATGGAGGACCGTGCTCTTGCCGGAGCCGGATAGTCCGGTCAGGATGACGAGTTGGCCGGGACGGCGACGCGACGCGGCGTCGTTTTTCGCAGATCGCGCGCTAGTTTTTGACACGGCGCTGGTGCGTACTGGGGATACGCATGTCTTCGCGATACTTGGCTACCGTGCGACGGGTGACGTGAATGCCGTTGTCGTCCAGCTTCTTGGCGATTTGCTCGTCAGTAAGCGGCTTGGTCGCGTCTTCCTCTTCAATCATTTTCTTAACGAGCCGCTTGAGCGTGAGCAGCGACATGCCACCGCCTTCGGGTCCGTTCACAGCTTCGCTGAAAAACGATCGCAACTCGATGACGCCTTGCGGTGTGTGGGCGTACTTGCTAGCTACAGCGCGGCTCACAGTCGAAGGATGGACGCCGACTTCTTCGGCAACTTCTTTGATCATCATCGGTTTCAGCGCGTCTGGGCCAAAGTCGAGAAATTCGCCCTGGCGAGCAATGATCGACTGGCAAACGCGCAAGATCGTGTGCTTGCGCTGCTCGATGTTCTTCATCAGCTGGATGGCTGCAGTGAAGCGTTCTTTGACGTAGTTGCGAACGTCGCGATCGGCGGCATCGCGTGCGAGCAAGCGGCGATACGTGGGGCTGAGGCGCAGCTGCGGCATGTCGTCTTCGTTGAGAAACGCCTGCCAAAGGCCGTCGACTTTACGAAAGTAAACATCGGGCTCGACGAGGCGCGGCTCGGTCTTGTTGTAGCGAAGCCCGGGCCGCGGATCGAGCTTCTTAATGACATCGAGAGCGCGCTTGACCACTTCGATCGACCGATTCAAGGCGCGAGCGATTTCCTTCAACTGATTCGACTGCACCTGCTTGAGGTGCTCGGAGACGATCTGCTGCGCGAGCGTGTTGTGGGGATCGAAAGCCTTCAGTTGCAAAAGCAAGCATTCGCGAAGGTCGCGAGCGCCGACGCCGATCGGATCGAAATCCTGCACGACCGCCACAGCGTCGTCCAGATCGTCCTGCGAATATTTTCCGCTTTGCGAAAGCTCTTCGATCGAAGCGGTCAGGTAGCCGTTTTCATCGAGGTTGCCGATGATGCTTTCGGCGATTTCGCGGACCGTATCGGTGCAAATCGTTACGCTAAGTTGCCAGGTAAGGTGATCGGTGAGGCCCGCAGCAGAAGAAAGGAATTTCTCAAACGAAGGACGCTCGGAGATTTCGCGTTCCTGCGACTGCCCGCCATCTCCGCCGGTGTCCAGATACTGGTTAAAAAATGACCCGACATCGAATTCATCGAATGGATTCGGCTCGGGCTTCTCGGGAACTTTCTCGGTCTCGTTCTTTAGGAAAGTCTCGTCGCTGTAGTTATCCGTCTGCGTCGGTTCTTCGCTCTGCTCTTCGAGAACGGGATTCGCGATCATCTCCTGATTGATCATCTCGCGGAGCTCGAGACGGTTCAGCGCGAGCACGCTGACCATCTGCACCAGGCCGGGCGTCAGAATCTGCTTCTGAGCGACCTTCAGATTGAGTTTGAGTCCCTGCCAAGCCATGAAGCTTGTTCGCTGAGCCCTTTCTGATGATCAGTTCAGGCGGAAATGATCGCCAAGGTAGACGCGCCGCACTTCCGGATCGCTGCTTAATTCTTCCGGGCGTCCCTTACGGAATATCTTGCCACTTTTCAGGATATAGGCGCGATCCGTAACGGTGAGAGTTTCCCGCACGTTATGGTCGGTAATCAGCACGCCGATACCCGACTGCGCCAAGCCCCGAATAATCTCCTGCAGGTCCTTCACGGTGAGGGGATCGATACCGGAGAAGGGCTCATCTAGAAGTATAAAGGAAGGCTCGAGAGTCAGCGAGCGCGCGATCTCCAGACGGCGGCGCTCTCCGCCGGAAAGCATATAGGCCTTGCTGGTTCGCACAG
>DATFWM010000196.1:0-2832 GCA_035259295.1 Blastocatellia bacterium
GACGCTCAGGAATGCGAATTACAAACTCGAGCACGCTCTCATTTTGTTCCCCGTTGGCCCCTTCGGAAATAAGGAAATGGGTCTCGTTGAGCCGACGCGATTTCTTGATCGCGGTGATGAATTTAGGGAAGTCTTCCCCACGCAGCCAGAGCCGGTAGACTTCAGCAACCGGAGCGTTAACGACAATTGATTTGCTCGCGACGTTCACGAAAAACTCATCTCCAAGCTTCTAGGTCGATCTTGATTCATCGGGTTGATCTTTTTTTCATAGAGTTGTTGGTAACAGGATCGACCAATGGTGGGGGATCGACTACAAAGCGGTCGCGAGATTTTTCCGTCCCGCCGCTGAGGGATGGCAATTCACCTCTTTCGAGGGACGCCCCGAAACTGGCAGGGCAATGAAAGAACGGTTAACTTTACGGTGATCGCAGTGCGCTCGACAACTCGCCAATAGTGATGAAATCGGCCGTCAATATAAGGGGCGTTATCCTGAGATACGGATTATCGGTGTTAACGGTTGCCGTCTCCCTGTTGCTAACTCTGTCGCTCGGCGATTATACCTTTAGGACGCCGCTTTTCTTTCCAGCCATCATCTTGAGCACGTGGTTTGGCGGCCCCGGCCCCGGCTTGCTGGCTGTCTTGCTCTCCACTTTGTCCATCAATTTCTTTATTCTCGAACCGAGATTCGCCTTCGTCTTCGGTTTGCGTGATCTCGTCCATCTGGCAGTATTTCTGTTCTCGGCGTCGCTCATCAGTTCGTGGAGTACTGCGCGCAAACGGGCCGAGCGAGCATTGCAACGAGCCCGAAGCGATCTTGAACGAAAGGTCGAAGAGCGGACCGCGAAATTGAGCAAGGTCAATGAAGATCTCATTAGCGAGATCGCCGAACACAGGTTGGCAGAAGACCAACTCCGGCAGACGGAGCAGCGTCTGCGCGATGTCATTGTCAACGCTCCGGTGATTCTGTTTGCGCTGGATCGTTCAGGCGTGATCACGCTTTCAGAGGGCAAGGGTCTCGATGCCTTTGGCGTTAAGCCAGGCCAACTCGTCGGTCAGTCGATCTTTGATCTCTACCACGATTCGCCGGACCTTCACACGAACGCGCGCCGCGCTCTGGCCGGAGAGCCGGTAACTTTTGTCACCGAAGCTCTCGATCAGTTCTTTGAGATCCATCTAATTCCTCTCCTCGACAGAAAGGGGGAGGTCGCCGGCGTTACTGGAGTTACATACAACGTCACCGATAGGCGGAAATCCGAGAAGGAACTTCGGCTCGTGATCGACACGGTGCCGGCAATGGCGTGGGCTACTTTACCGGATGGGCCTAACGAGTACTGCAGCAAGCGTTGGATGGAGTACACCGGCATGAGAGCAGATGAAGTGCTCGAATATGGGTGGCTCGAGGCATTTCATCCGGAGGATCGTGAAGCGCACTTTGCCAGATGGCGCGCGGCGACGCAGTCCGGAACCGTGTTTGAGAGTGTGGCGCGCATCCGCGGCGTCGATGGAGTATATCGCTGGTTCCTCACTCAGGGTGTGCCGTTGCGTGATGAATCAGGAAAAATTATCCGCTGGTATGGCACGAACGTCGACATCGACGGGCGGAAACGAGCCGAATCTTTGCTGGAAGGAGAGAAAAACCTTCTGGAGATGATCGCTACCAGCGTTGCCCTTAAGGACATTCTTAACGCCTTGTGTCTGACGATAGAAGGGTGCCGCGACGGTACGCTCGCTTCGGTTTTATTGCTTAATCAGGATGCTATTCACCTGGACTCGGTGGCCGGCCCGAATCTTCCCGAAGAATGGACGAAGCAAATGGAGAAGCTGCCAATTGGACCCTGCGCCGGCTCTTGTGGAACGGCCGCCTATAGAGCATCGCCCGTTATTGTTTCTGATATTGCAACCGATCCACTTTGGGACGTGCCGGACCATCGGGCTTCGGCCTTACAGCATGGACTGCGGGCTTCGTGGTCGAATCCAATCATTTCGTCCAAAGGAAAGGTCTTGGGAACGTTCTGCATGTACTATCGTACACCGCGAAGCCCAGACTCGGCTGACCTCGGCCTGATCGAGACTGCCACACACTTGTCGCGAGTTGCGATTGAGCGCGATCGGGCCGAAGAAGCGCTGCGCGCTTCCGAGCAAGTGGCGCGCGGACAAGTCGAAGCATTGAGCTACAGTCTCGATGTTCTCGCGACTGCGCCCGCGCCGGACAAGTTTCTCGGACAAATGCTGAGCACAATCGGCAGACTCTTGGACGCGCAAAGTGTGGTCTTCTGGTTATTAGATGAAGCGAGTGATGCGCTCGTTTTTCGTGCGGCGGCGCAGGGGTCAAATTTCACCGCTGGCGACCCGAAACATCCATATGTCAAAGACCCTTTGGCCTGGAAAGAGGACGAGGCGCTTAAAGAAACCATGCTCACCGGCGTGCCATTCATTTGCGAGGACATACAAACGGATCCGCGCTTTCCCGACAGCCTTCGCGAGTATTTCACGTCAATAGGAACCAAAAAGGGACTGAACATTCCCACGTTGGTGGGGGGGCGAGTCAAAGGATTCATCGGGATTCGTCATGGTGCTCGTCCACCGTATCGGCCGGAAGAAATCGAATTGGCCCAGGCGCTCGCGCATCAAGCCATGTTGGCAATTCAGCTCACGGATCTGGCTGAGCAAAGCCGGCAAGCTGCCATCCTGGCGGAACGAAATCGAATGGCCCGGGACATTCACGATACACTTGCGCAAGGCTTCACCGGCGTGATTGTGCAATTGGAGGCGGTGGCCGATGCCATCTCGAGCGCGGACCATAAAGAGGCAGAGAATTATCTTCATCGCGCC
>DATFWM010000197.1:0-4079 GCA_035259295.1 Blastocatellia bacterium
CCGCTTCTCATCGGCTTTCGACACGGTCCCATCAATATCGAGTAGGCGTTTCCGCTTGGTTGTCTTACTGGTCAGGATGTGACGCGCGTGGGAATGGCCGCGTTTGGCCTTGCCCGTTGCGGTGAGCCGAAAGCGTTTGGCTGCTCCCTTGTGCGTTTTGAGTTTTGGCATTAGTCCTCCCGTAGCACAGACTTCAGTCTGTCGGATACAGACTAAAGTCTGTGCTACCCTTATTTCTTTTTCGGCGCGAGCATTATGAACATATTCATGCCCTCAAGCTTGGGCCTTACCTCTACAGTTCCGTCCTCGGCGAGGTCCTGCTCGAGCCGTTGTAGCAACGCCGCGCCCAACTCTTTGTGGGTAATCTCTCGCCCGCGAAAATGGACTGTAGCTTTCACCTTGTCTCCCTCGTGGAGAATGCGCGCAGCGTTATTCTTTTTGAATTTGTAATCGTGCTCATCGGTGCCCGGACGGAACTTGATCTCCTTGACTGTGATGAAAGTTTGTTTGGCCTTGGCTTCCTTTTGCTTTTTCTTCTGTTCGTACTGATACTTGCCAAAGTTTATGATCCGGCAAACGGGCGGTTGGGCTTGCGCCGCGATTTCCACCAGGTCGAGACCTTTGCCGCGGGCGATCTCCAGCGCTTCCTGCGGCGACATTATGCCGATCTGCGAGCCGTCTTCGTCGATCACTCGGATCTCGCGAACCCGTATGCGTTCGTTAACGCGCACCGAAGGCCCGCGGTCTCGTCTGTCTCTGAATCCTCTTCGCCCTCCGTAGCTGCTGATACTGTTTCCTCCTAAATCCGCGCTGTCGGCTCGAAGCCAAAGGGGAGTCAAATCTCCTTCCGTAGTTCACACGACGAGAAGGAGCGTGGCTGACGCCGGTTCTCGGGCACCTCAAATTCTTCGCAATCCTCTCGAATCCTTGCGGTACCTTCTACCACATTGGTCGGATCTTGCGTCAGCGCCCTCGGCTGTCACTTCGCCTTGGGTCTTCCGGAGCTGGCGCAAAATAACGATCACACTCCGTTGATTGATAGGCGCGTGCGGATTTGAACCGCAGACCCCTACCGTGTCAAGGTAGTGCTCTACCCCTGAGCTACGCGCCTAAGTTCAACGATTGAAGTTAGCAGAGCAAAAGAATCAGCGTCAACCCGACTTGAAGCGCCGCGAGCTCGCATAGTACCATGATTCTGCGTTCTCGCAGCTCTCCCCGACCGCCGAGCAAGCTTTACCAACACGTTGAAGGGACCTAACCTGTCATGCAAACGATTGTGGTCACATGGAGCTTGCTGGTGCTGGTGCTAGCGTTCCCATCTCAGCGCGACGCGCCGCGCGCAAAAGACGGCGCCGAGCTTGGCCCGCGCACTTCGGGCGCGAAACAGCTTGCCGCCGTTCGCGGAGAGGTCACAAAAATCGCCCCCTCAACCAAGGGCAAGATTCTCATCACCGTGCGCCCCGCCAAGGAGTTTCAGGAGGTTACGCTCCTCGCTCGTGAGAACGACCTTGTAGGCACGGCGGTCGGCCGTTCAGGTGAGCCGGACTTGCTTGGTTTGCTGTCCGTCGATGCGCACGACGACGAAACGATCACTGCTGCCGAGTTGAACCGGGGTGATATTGTATCGGTGATCTACGATCCTCAGCTTCAGAATAAGGCCATCGAGATTTATTTGCATTGAGGGGCCAATAGACTAGGTCGCCGCTTTGCGCGGTGCCTGAGCGAACGCTATAATCAGTCCTTGGCTTTTGGCCAACCATTCAAACTAAGGAGCGAGATCAAATCTCATGCTAAAGATTGCTTTTGTCGTCCTTCTACTACTTGTGACTTTTGCCGGGGCGGTTGCCGTAGCGGCAACTTCCAACGACGGCGTCCCGAAAAAGAACGTCACCAACAAAGTCTGCCCAGTTAGCGGAGGCGCCGTAGTCGAGAAGTATCGAACCGAATACAAAGGCCAGTTCGTTTACTTCTGTTGCGAAGGCTGCTTGAATGAGTTCAGCAAGGGCCCCGACGCATTCGTAGCAAAGCTTTCAAAAGAGGATCAGGAGGCGATCAAGCCAAACGAGGTTTGCCCGGTGAGCGGAGAACCGGTCAACAGATCGCTCTCACTCGAATTCGAGGGCCGCAAAGTTTACTTCTGTTGCGAGCACTGCGTCGAAACTTACAAGAAGGATCATCCGACGGCAAAGTAAGAACAACGAATTCCGTGGTTGCTCGAGTCGGCAGCGCGTCTCGAACTGTTCGCTTGAGCGCTTGCCTTTTGCTCTGAAGGAGTCAGGGATGGACGTTTCAGTGTGCGCATACCGCAGGTGCAAAGCCGTGTTTTTGCTAATCAGCGCCTTGTCGATCTCCGCCTGCAGCGGCAAGGAGAAGAGTGGCTCAAAATCAACGGCGGTCCTCGAAACAGATCTGGGCGGTATAAAGATCGAGCTTTTGCAAGATGATGCGCCCAAAACAGTTGAGAATTTCAAGCTGCTGGCCGAGCGTGGGTATTACAACGGGACTATCTTTCACCGGGTGGTCAACGGCTTTATGATTCAAGGCGGTGATCCGAGAGGTAACGGCACTGGCGGCGAGACGGCTAGCGGCGCACCGCTCCCCAACGAAATAAACCGAAGTTCCCCGCTTTATCAAGCCTATCGCCGTGGCGTAGTGGCGATGGCTAACAAAGGCAGACCCGAGACCGCAACCAGTCAGTTCTTCATCATGCATGGCGACCGCCCGCTGAATCAGTTGGCCCCGAACTACACCATCTTTGGTCGCGTCGTTGACGGGATGGACGTGGTCGATCGGATAGCCACCGCTCCCACTACTACGAACGAGCAGGGAGAGAGAAGCCGGCCTGTCACTCCGGTTCGGTTGAAAAAGGTTTCCATTGAATAAGGACCGCCACATCCAAATGTAAAGTATTGACTTAGCCTGGTTGCCTTCCTATAATCGCGGGCGTAAGAAAGTCGGCTCGCCTCTTTCAATCCACTGCCTCCCGCACATGGAAATTCCCGCCTCTGTTCCCCCGAATTCAAGGTGAGGGGATGCACGAGCAAATTGTCAGTTATCTTACGCCGGTGCTCGGTGAGGCAACCGCAAACAATCTGTTGAAGCATTACTGCGTCAAAATGCGATTGTCTGTTGAGGAGGTAACACCCCAGCATCTGCCTGAGCTGGCAAACGCAATGCGACCGATGCTTGCGGTGTGGCTTGGGTCGGCGGGCGCGATGCGCGTAGCCGAAGATATTGCACAACTAGCAAAAGGAACCAAAGCAAGATGAAAGCATTGATTATTTCATTGATAGCAGCTCCCGCGATCTTCGGACTGGCGACCCTCGCTGGCGGTCCGGCGGAAGCAGACAGAGTAACGTTGGCGCTGTTTGGCGGGACGGTGCTGGTCGAAGTAATCGCACTGACACGAGTGCTCGCGGCGCGCAGGCTGTTCTCGCCGGCCGATCCGGGCTATTTAACATGGACACTAGTGGCGGCTTTCTTGCTCGCCAGGCTTCTGGGCGAGCTGCGACTTGCAACGATCAATTTTCAGTTTGTGCCGCGGTTCTCTGAAGGCGGACCGACTTGGCTGTTCGTCTACGTTATCGTCTTTCGCTATCTGTATACCTTGAGTGATGTGTTCTTCATCGTGGCGCTCACCACTACGATTCGTGCTTACAAGAGCACAGGATTGAAATTCGAATTGATAAGACGCGATTACCTTTACATGGCGCTTGTTTGGGTCATGCCCGTCGTCGCGTTCGTCTTTCGCGCGAACCTTATTTATTCGAACGCTACGGTTAGAGACGGATACATCGCGTCGTTTCGGTTAATCACGATCACGGTGGGCGCGTTTATTGTATCGTTGTGTCTGGTGGTACGACGGTACATGTCGCAAATGGGCGGCGGCGCTGTTGCTCGCGTATGGAATATGGCGGTGGCCGCTGGCGTGGCTCGCGCTGCGTCGTTCCTTGCGCTCGCTGTGATGTCGAGTTGGTGGCGAAGCGGCGCCGGGTTTATGGAACAATACCTTCTCTGGATTTTTGGGTGTTGCTGGCTTATGGCTGCGGTTTATCAATTGAAAGTCTTGCCGCACGCGA
>DATFWM010000198.1:0-10776 GCA_035259295.1 Blastocatellia bacterium
TCGCCAGCAACCGGCTGAATGTGTGCCCTTACCGTCTCGCGCAAAAAGCTCATCGCCTTGACCATATCGCCGCGGCGTGGGCGCGCTTCAGCCGGAATCTCCTTGCTCGTTTCGTCGAGAGTTTCGCGGATGCGCCTGCTGAGTTGCTCAATTCGCGGCGTGGGAGCCCGGTGCTCGTAGATCAAACCGGTCTCTTCGGTCTCAAGATTCTTCAGCGCGTTCTCTAGCGTGGCAAGAATCTCCGTGTCGTCGATGTCGCGAAGCGAAAGCTCTCCTGTGCCACGTGCGGCAGCGAGAATCGCGCCCTCGATTGCCTGGACACAAATCAGCGCGCGTTGATTGAGACTCAGGTCGGGCGCGCCTATTGCGGAAGCTTCTTTTTTGCGCGACTCACGCTCGCGCTCCAGAGCAGTCGCGCGAGCGTTGATCAGATATGGGCAGCTTTCCGGGCAGACAAGTTCTATCATACGCTCGCGCGCGCAGCAGACGGCGCAGATCTTCGTCCTGAGCGCTGGACAGAATCGCTTCGCTGGTCGTTTATTGCACCTCGGGCACGCAGGCATCGCGAGAAGCGTACAGGCGACCTGGTGAGCGTGGCAAGCGGACCATTGTCAATTGTTCATTGTTCATTTTACATTGGTAATTCTATGATTGCGTGAATGATAAATCCCAAATTGACCCCGAAAAAATAATCAATGGCAGTTTTCGCGCTCAAGTGCTACAGTCATCATTGGCTCTCACTGCGGTTAGCCAACAACCAAATCGCGCAGGCAGGAATCTAACCGCCCGAGGTAGTTGAAAGAAAGTTCGTAAGAGCCTTGGTAACCGTCAGAGAAAATCTCAAGACTCGGGTCATCCAAAGAGAAGAGCCGCGTAAGGGCTTGATTCGCCGAATCTTCTCGCCGGTGCGGCTTGCAATCCTCGGAATCCTCGCTCTCATCTTTGCCGTGGTTTTCGCGTTCTTCTATCTGAAGTATGCCAGCATGATCGACGCGCGACTGCGCGGCGACGTGATCGTTCGCACGACGCGAATCTACGCAACGCCTCGTGCGATCCGAGTCGGGCAGGGAATGACGCTTGCTTCGTTGAAGAGCTATCTGGACGGGATCGGCTATGTTGATTCGACAAAGGACGCCGACTCCAATCGCGGGCGATATCAGATCAAAGGCAACATAATCGAGATTCATTCGAGCAGCGATGCGATAATCAACGGCGCGCGACAATTTCCCAATCTCAGCATCATATTTGGGGCCGGCGGCAAGACTGTCAACAAGCTAACCGACGCCGACTCAAAGCGAAACCTTGACAGTTCGGTGATCGAGCCCGAACTTGTGACGGCCATCTCCAACGAGAAGCAGCGTCAGAAACAAAAGCTCGTCTCGTTCAAAGACCTGCCCAAAGATTACGTGAACGCGGTTGTCGCCATCGAAGACCGGCAATTCTTCGACCATCCGGGCATCAACATTCGAGGAATTATTCGCGCGGCTCGACGCGATGTGGGCGAAAGCGGACGGCTGGAGGGCGGATCGTCGATCACTCAACAACTGGTCAAGAATTTCTTTCTCACTCCCGAGCGGACCTGGAAACGAAAAGCTCAGGAGATGATGATCGCGCTTGTGCTTGAGACCAAGCTGTCGAAGGAAGAAATCTTTCAGCTATACGCCAACGATATTTTCATGGGGCAAGAGGGCGCCTATTCGATCAACGGCGTCGGCGAAGCTGCCTCGGCTTACTTCAACAAAGACGTAGTGAACCTCACGCTTCCCGAGTGCGCTTTTCTTGCGGGCATAATCAGAGGCCCAAGCCTCTACTCACCCTATCGAGATCTCGAGCGTTCAAAAGCGCGCCGCAACCAGGTGCTTGATGCTATGGCCGAAGCCGGGTTCATTGCGCCCGATAAAGCCGCGCAGGCAAAAGCCACCGAGCTGAAGGTCGTTCCAAAACGCAGCGCGCTCAACAGCGATGCCCCGTACTTCGTCGATTATCTTCAGCAGCAATTGTCCAACGAGCTTCCAACTCGCGACCCAGCGCGCCAGTCTTATCGCGTTTACACGACGATCGACATGGACCTTCAGCGCGCGGCCGATAAAGCGGTGAACGACAATCTGGCTTCGCTCGATCAGATCTTCGCCAAACGCAAGAAGAACCGAGTGCCGCCGGGCACGCTCCAAGCGGCGCTCGTCGCGTTGAACGCCAAGACCGGCGAGATACTCGCGATGGTTGGCGGTCGCGATTACGGTCAGAGCCAGCTCAACCGCGCGGTCGATGCAAACCGGCAACCCGGCTCGGTGTTCAAGCCGATTGTCTACGCGACGGCCTTGAACAGCGCTTACGACGACACTGCCGATGAGAAGCTCACGACGGCCTCGCTGTTCATGGACGCGCCGGAGACGTTTCTGTATGGCCGCGGCCAAACTTACTCGCCCGAGAACTTCGGCAAGACTTATTCGGATCGCGAAGTGCTTCTGCGCGAAGGCCTGGTCCACTCGCTCAACGTAGTGACGGTTCGCATCGCGGAAAAGGTCGGCTATAACAAGATCGCTCGTATGGCTGAAAAGCTGGGGCTGCCGCGGCCTCAGCCCTTTCCTGCGCTGGCGCTTGGGACCGCCGAAGCAACGCCGCTTCAAGTGGCGCAGGCGTATACTGCGTTTGCGAACAGCGGAATGCTCGCCGAGTCGCGCCCAATCAAACGCATCACCAACTCTGACGGCGTAGGTTTGAATGAAGCAAAGTCAAACACGCGGCAGGCGCTCAGGCCCGGAGTCAGTTGGCTGATGACCAACATCATGCAAGACGTCTTGAACCGAGGCACGGCCGCACGCGCTCGCGCGATGGGCTTCACCGAGAAGGCCGCCGCAGGCAAGACGGGCACTTCACGCGACGGTTGGTTCGCAGGTTACACGCCGAACATTGTGTGCGCGGTGTGGGTGGGATTCGACGACAACTCCGAGCTTGGGTTGGAGGGAGCAAAGTCGGCGCTCCCGATCTGGGCTTCTTTTATGAAAGCCGCGCTCGCGCTGAGGCCCGAGCTTGGCGGCGAGAGCTTCCCGCCTCCGCCGGACGGCATCGTGACTTCTGAGATTGATCCTACGACGGGCTTATTGGCGACAGATGGTTGTCCGACGCGCAAGACTGAGTATTTCATCGAAGGCACCCAACCGACACAGGTGTGTGAAGCGCACGCGGGTGAGCATCCCGAGCTTTCGCCGATCCCCGGTTTCCAATGGCCGGAAGATCAGGTTGATTTGGAAGACAAAGCAAAGAAAGTCTTGCGCGACGCGGAGAAGACCCTTGACGACGCCGGTCGCGAGATGAAGAAGCAAATCAAGAAGGCAACCGGAAAGCCTTGAGACCTTTGAGATAAGGCCGCTAACGACTCTGCCGTTCAGCAGCAAGCCGCGCGAGGGAACCCTCGCAATTCGCCACGCGGGCGCCGGGCGGCTTGGCGGCTGCAACGGCGTGTTCGGCGGCCTAGGAGATGCTTGAGAATTCGGGGCGGTACTTTGCCAACCCGGAAACTCCCCGCATTCTCTTCTGGTCGAGAACCAACAACATAAACACATCCTTGGGTACTTCCCATTCGCACTCGATTCCATGATCGCTGGCGGGCATGAACCCGAATCGGGGATAGTAGTGCGAGTGCCCCAAAACGATGATGAATGGGTAACCCTTGTCTTTGATTTTGCGGTTTCCCGCTTCGACCAGTTTGCTACCGATACTCTGACGCTGGTATTCCGGAAGCACCGCCATTGGACCTAGAGCAGCCCCCACAATCTCGCCTTCCACAGATATCGTGCTGTACACGATGTGACCAACCACTCGGTCATTCAGCGTCGCGACCAAGGAAAGCAAAATGGCTCCGTTAGACCTTAATGCATCGACAATGTTGCTTTCCTGGTCTTGCCCGAATGCGCGCCTGTTCACGTCACGAATAGCCGCGATGTCACTAGGGCGCTCTTCTCGGATTTCGATCACAGGTAACCTCTCGTGGCCGCCGAACGTCGGACTTGAGCCGCGCGCCGCGGCGACAGGTTAGCCCGACGTTTGGCGCGTCGGCTCCAAGTCAAGTTAGGCAGCGCGTGATCAAGCTGTGTTTTCAACGTTGTAATGAAGCTGCACAACCCCGTCTGGAAATGGTTTCACCGAACGGAGACGAAGCGGAACATGGCGATGGCGATGAGCGAGCAGTGGTATCCCTTCGCCAATAAAAACTGGGACAACACTAATGATGAATTCGTCGATCGCACCTTCGTCCAGAAACGAAGCGATGATGTCACCGCCGCCCATCAGCCAGATGTTCTTGCCTTTCTGGTTTTTCAGCCGCTTTGCGAACGAGGCAATGGCGCCGGTGACGAATTCGACGCCAGATGGCACTAATGCTGGTGGCGCCTGCCGAGAGAACACATAGTGGGGAGTCTTTGAATCGAACTTCGCGCCCATCTGCAAGCTGATATCGTACGTCTTCCGACCAATCAATTTCGTGTCGATGGACTGGGTAAACTCTCCCATCCCATAAAACCCCTTGGGAGCTGGTCGGCTCGTAAGCCAGTCGATGTCACCGTTTGGCCGAGCGATATAGCCGTCGGCGCTCGTTGCTATGTTGACAATGATTTTTCTGCTCTTACCTGGTTTAGTCGCCATGGCTAACGCCCTGCGTAACCCGGCCGCCGCGCAGAACTGGCAGGGACCATTGCAAATCCGCTTAGGCGGCTCGGTTCACGCCATTGTTCGACGCCGTTTCGGTCGTTGGTATATATCTGGCTATTGAGGTTGACCGTCTCCGAATTGCATTGGGCGATCCGTGATGCCGAGGTTAGACTCGGAAGATCCTCGACCCGATACGCCGCCGCGCCGCTTCGCCGCGGCCCCAGGTTACCAGTGGTTGACCAGCGGGTATTTCGCGAACAGCCCGGGCAGCGCCGTCCGTGACAGCAACTGTACGCCCGGCACCAGCTCGCTCGGCTCGATCCCGCGGTCGGAAAGGTCCTCGGCGACCACATACACGGGGATCTTCCGCTTCTCGATCAGATCCAGAACATCCCGATCCATCTTCGGAGCCTGGGTCTGCTTCCACTTGCCGACCGTCAGGCCCGCGACGCCTTGGCCGGCGACCGCGTAGTTTACTGCGTTGCCGCGCAGCACGACGGTATGCTCGGCGCCCGAGCCCTGCATCGCGGCAAGCAGCCAGAGGATGGTGTCATCCTGCTCTTCCATCACGGCCCGGTAGGCCGACTCCACGATGTTTAGCGTTTTCTTGGCCACGACTTCACCTCACTTGGTTGGGATGACCAGAACGTTGTCCGATGCCTCGACGAAGACGTGAAAGTCGGCCGGCGAGCCGCGACGCGTGCCGGGAACGAACTCGTTGACCCCGCGCTCGTCGACGCACATCCCACAGTTTACCCAATCCACTTTGCCGCCGTTCTCCTCCGCTTCGACCAGCAAGGCGGCGATCTGGTCCTTCGTGGTGGGATGGTTCTCCTCGGCCAGGTCCTTGCCGTGGACCGGGTTCGGGTGCGCCTGCTGACGCACAAAAGCCAGGGCCACCGCCCCCTCGTAGGTGAAGACGTTGATGTTGTGCCCGCGACGGGCAGCGACGGCGAGGATGCGAATCGCCGTGGTCGCGTTCTCCGACTCGTAGGGCGGATCCATGAGCACGACTGTGAGTGTTTTTTTGGACATCTTCTTCTCCTAATGCCAGAGCGTCTTGTCGCCGGCCGCTAAATGGTCGACAACCACATCGATGGGCGCCGCGGCGACGCCTTCAACCAGTTTGGCGATGCCGCGCTCCTGCAATGAAAAGTCATCGGCGAGCACCGTCACCCCGCTCCGCGCCAGCGCGCTGAGCGCGGCCGAGTGCGCGGACGGGCGCGTCGATAGCACCCCGTTCTGGACTAGGAACAGCGTAACCTGGTTACCGCCCTCGGCCAGCCCCTTGGCCAAGTCGTAGTAGTAGCCGACGTCGTTGGATTCAAACGGATCACGCGACTCGATGAGCAGGTACTGAGCCATCTACGATTCCTCCTTCCCTGGTCTAATCGGCGGACTATATAGCAGAAGCTGAGTCACAATCAAGCGCCGGTGAGTGCAAGGTCCCCAACATCTGTCCACTACGCTCGCGGCACTTCTTCAACTCGAGAGCTTCAATCTCAAAATGCCGTCCACAGAATTCATCGAACACGCCGATACTGATTGCTGTGCCAGATCAGCCGCGCTACCCGCCCGTCCTCGCCCATCTCAAAGGTGACTGCTTCGCCCAGCGATTCGTCCTCCCGTACTCGCCGAAAAGTATGCTCGCCCACCTTCTTCAACTTCGTTAAGCCTCGCATTGGATTGGCAGAAGGTAAGGACAGAGCCGCCAAACCATCCTCCCATTCTACAATTGCAGTTTCACCTGCAAACCCTGATTCGTAGCTTCCAGTATAACGTCTCGCGTCGAAGTCCGGTTGTTTCAGGATCCGTGAAGGTTTAACTGCTTCCTTGATTGCGGGCGCCACGATCTCGTACATCCGTTGGGCGAAGTCGTTTGCGCTCACGCCCTGAGCGTTTGTCATAAAAATCGTGGCAACGTTCTCATCGGTCTTGAGCAACAGATGCGTGCGAAACCCGGGACAAGATCCTCCGTGGCCGACAAAAGTTTTTCCATCGTTGCGCCATACCGAAAACCCAAGCCCCCAAGTGGTTTGAAAGTCGGGATCTACCCAATGTACCCGATGCATCTCTCGCAGCGTGTTTGACTTGAGAACTTCTTCGCCTCCTTTTCGTCCTAGCACACGGAATTGCCACGAGGCAAAATGTGCCAAGTCTTCCACGGAAGAAGCATAGCCGGCGGCGGGAGCGATTCCACGCGCCGAGAAAAACGGAACTGCCACCCGCTTACCTTCTCGCCTGATAGCGCTGTAGCCCGTGGCCAGCTTGTGACCCCGCTCTTGCTCGGGCATTTCCGAAGTCGTGCTTTGTAAGCCGAGTGGCTCGATGATGCGCTCGCGAACGTACGTCGCGTACGGTTGGCCCGAAGCCGCGGCCACTATTTCCCCGGCCAGCGTGAGTCCCAGGTTGGAGTACTGAAAATAGGTTTCTGCAGGATAAAGCGTTGCCTGTTTCGAGAGGCGTTCAACCACCTCTTCGTGCGAAGGAAACCTGAAGTCAGGACCAGTCCAGTAAGGGAAGTCAGATTCGCGCGGCAGGCCTGATGCGTGCGTGAGTAATCCCTCGATGGTGATTTCAGCCGACTGCGGGTCACTGCGCTTGATCGCAAACCAGGACAGGTGTTTTGCTACGGGGTCATCGAGCCTGAGCTTGCCCGCGTCGCGCAACTGCATCACGGCAATGCTCGTGAAGAGCTTGGAGATTGAACAGATACTATAACGTGTCTGAGGTGTAGCGGGTATCTTATGTTCTACATCCGCGTAGCCGAAGCCTTCGCTCCAGAGTAAATTCTGATCGAACACGACGCCCGCGGAGATGCTCGGAATCTGGTCATAATCGCGCTGCGCGTCCAGCCAGACTTTGAGAAGTTTCAAAGCCTGCTTGACGCGCGGATGCTGAGCGACGGTTTGCGCTGTCGCTGAAGATGATGCAGCGAGCAGTGTAATTACAAGAACTACCAGCTTGGCTGAACGCTTCATAAAAATGTGCCTTTCGCAATGTTGATCTGTCCTGCTCTCTTAACGTGCGTGCCATCATCGCAGCAGGAGGTGCGACTACGCAACCGAAACAGTATTCACGTGTCTCAGCTTAACCGCAGTTGTCTTCCTTTCCCTTGTGGCGCGCCCTGTAGTCCTTCCGCAAATAGGCGAAGCATGCAATATTCTTATCGCGATGGCGGCACTGAGCTTTGTGAACGAGCCACAGACCGGCGAAAAGATTTCGCTTGAAAAGGAGAAGCTGACGTTTGGTCGAAGCACCTCGTGTGATTGCACGCTCGCTCACCCAACCATTTCGCGCGAGCACTTTTGCGTCGAACGCAACGGTGCGAAGCTATTTGTCGTGGACCATTCGAGTGAGAACGGCACGTTCGTCAACGACGAGCGCGTGTTGTGGATCGAGTTGAAAGACGGCGACAGGATTCAAGCCGGGCCGTTTATTCTGACGTTTGAAGACGCGGATGCGCGAGACAAGTCTGGCGAGCTATCCCCCGCCCAGCCAGCATCGCGCGATCGCGGCCTTTCCGGGAGCCTTTATCCAACGCAGTACCTGGATGGCATAGAGCACTTCAACGCCGGACGTTACTTCGAGGCGCACGAGATTTGGGAGGAGATATGGCTGCACTCTTACGGTGATACGAAGCTGTTTTATCAGATGTTGATTCAAGCCGCTGTGTCGCTGCACCACTACAATCGTGGCAATGATCGCGGGGCGCGCGGAATGTATGAGCGCGTTGTCGAGAAGCTCGGTCGGCTGCCCTCCGTCTTTATGTCGGTCGATCTTGTGGACTTCTCCAGACAGTTCAAGACTCTCTTGTCCGGGTTGGTGAATGAAGACGATCAGCCCGCGCCTTCAAGAGAACAGCCGCGACCACAGATTGTGCTCGTTGAGGATTATTGGAGTTTGTAAGTTTGAGTTCGGCGCGCGTCTTTTGCAGCGCCGCTTTGACTGCTGAATAAGGCGAAGCCAAAAAACGGCGCGCAAGAGAGGCACTACTCACTCCAAAGGCAACCAGGATTGAATGATCGATAATGCTGAATTAGAGGTCGCTCGCAGCATCGAGTCCGCAATTGGCTCTGAGAACGTCAGTGAGCCGGGCGAGTTGAGTCTCGATGGCCTGAGGCCGAAGCTCGTCGCGCGGCCAGGTTCGGCCGATGAAGTTGCGGCATGCTTGAAACTTTGCGCTGAGGCTGGTTTGGCTGTCGTCCCGGCCGGAAACATGACATGGCTGGAGTCGGGCAATCTGCTCAGACGCGCTGATGTCGTGTTGAGTCTAACTCGAATGCATCGCGTGATTGATTACAGCCCGCCTGACCTGACGGCCACGGTTGAAGCTGGGGTGATTCTGCATCAGTTCAATGCGCTGACGTCCGAGTCGCGACAATGGCTGCCGCTCGATCCTCCCGGATTGGCGTCAGCGACGCTTGGCGCGATCGCGGCGTGCAACTCGAGCGGCGCGCTAAGATTGGGATTCGGCACGCCGCGAGATTACGTAATCGGCCTCAAGCTTGCTCACGCTGACGGGACTCAAAGCAAGTCTGGCGGGCGCGTGGTCAAAAACGTCGCCGGCTATGATATGAACAAGCTGTATGTCGGCAGCTGTGGCACGCTGGCAGTCATAACCGAGCTTACATTCAAGCTGCGGCCGTTGCCTGAACGCGACGCGACGCTTGTGATCACGGCCAAGGATCGCGGCCCGCTTTTCGAGTTCGCTCGACGAGTCTTGGAATCAGAGCTTCAACCCGCATCCGTTTCGCTCGCAAGACGGTTGATACCGGACGCCGATGACGCATTATTGATTCGATTCATCGACAGCAAAGCGGCAGTCGAATATGAGCTGGAGCGGGTAAAGGGCGCGATCGATGAGAGCTTACAAGCGACGGACCTAAGTGATGAAGACTCCGAACACGTTTGGCGCAAACTCGCCGATCTCAACCAGCATACCATTGGAATAAAATTGAGCGTGCCGCTAACGAGCGTTCCGGCGCAATTCGAAAAAGCGCTCCTTGCTCATTTCGACTGCGTTGCCGGCGCCGACATTGGCACTGGTATAATTAGACTAGCGTTCGATGGCAACAAGGGGGAGGTTATCGATCTGATCAGGAGTTTCCGCGCGAACACGGCAACGGTTGGCGGCACTTTGTTCATAGAAAAGGCGCCGCCGGAGATAAGAAGTGAAGCTGATGCCTGGGGCGACGTCGGAGCGGCGGCGTCGCTTATGCGATCTATAAAAGAGAAGTTCGATCCGCAATCGGTGCTGAACCCAGGCAAGTTCGTCGCGGGAATTTGAAGAATGATTTGTGATCCGTGATGCGTGATACGTGATAAGACTTGTCTCGAATCACGCATCAAGGATCACGCATCACGAGTTTATGGCGGCAGTGGCACAAACCAGTCAGACTCACGGCACGCTTGCTACTCTGTTAGAAGCTAACCTCGACAAGCTTCTTACCTGCGTGCATTGTGGATTGTGCTTGCCTGCGTGCCCAACCTACCGCGCGCTCGGCGATGAGAACGATTCGCCGCGGGGTCGAGTCTACCTCATGCGAGGGGTCGTCGAAGGCAAGCTTGCTTTGGGGGACGCGTTCATCTCGCACATAGACCTTTGCCTCGGCTGTCGCGGCTGCGAGTCGGTTTGCCCGTCGGGCGTCCCCTATGGCCATCTGCTTGAAGCTGCGAGGGTCGAAGTCGCGAACGCGAAGGCCGATCGGGGTTTCGTATCCGAAAAAGCAATTCGCTTCGTTCTCAGTCAAGTGTTCACAAGACCCTGGCTGCTTCGCTCGACGCTTGCGCTTGCGCGATGGTTTCGCGACAGCGGGTTTGCGAAACTCGTTTTCAAATCAAGACTCGTGGGCGGAAGAGGACGCTTTGCGCTGGCGCTCTTGCTTGCTAGTCGCCCGGCTATCGCGCGACGCAAAGGACGATCTGACGAGCAGCCTGGAAAAGAACACGACCTGCGCGTTGCGGTGCTTCGCGGGTGTGTGATGGAGGGACTCTTTCGCGAGACGAATCGAGCAACCGAGCGCGTGCTTGCTTGCAACGGCTGCCGACTGGTTGAAGCGAATAGGCAGATGTGTTGCGGCGCCCTGCACGCTCACGCCGGACAGCTCAAGGTCGCGAAGCAGCTTG
>DATFWM010000199.1:0-4880 GCA_035259295.1 Blastocatellia bacterium
TGCGCGCGTTGGCGGGCTATCTCAGCGCGGCGGATCCGGCGGATCAGCTCTTCGCTCTTGCCGCTAAACATCCCGCCGGTGATTACTTCGATCCACCCGCCTCTGGGATTAACTGCGTCCATATCCTCCAGACCTCACGCATCGAGTCGTTCTTCATAGGGGACCACTTCGCCGCGCTCGACGTATCGCTTGAGCAACCTGAGATACATCGACCAGCAGTAGCACGACACGCGATAATGTTCGTTTGATTCGGGCCAACCAATGTGATGAAAGCGCACTTGAGTCGCGCCGTCCTTCTCCTCGAGTTCAAAGCCAACGCGCGTCCCCAGCCAGTCCTCCTGCGAACTTGTCATCTCAAGCTCGAACTCGCGGCCGGCATCGCTCCTCGAGACTCGCGCGACCCAGTCATAACCGGGCCCAAACCCGAGCTTGTATTCCGAGCCTAATTCGGGCAGGCCTGATGAACTCTTCGTCCACCAGGCGTCGAGCCCCGTAGGCGTGCTGACGGCATCGAACACCTGCATCGCTGATGCCTTGATCGGGAAGTGTTGAAAAATGTCGTGCATGGTCTCGACCTCAGTTGAGTTTTGCTTGCATCCTTCTGAACGCTCGAATCGCCAGCGCGTATTTTGGATTTAAGTCAATCGCCGTCTTGTATTCGCGAAGCGCATCATACGCTCTTCCTAGCGCTTCATAAACCCGTCCGAGATTGAAATGAGGATAAAAGTACGATTCATACCGCGGCGCAATCATTGCCTGTTCGAGCCACGGGATCGCGGCGTGCAAGTTACCTTTCTCAATCAGGTAGGCACCGATGTCGTTGTACGGATTACCAAAATCGGGATCGACTTCTATGGCCCTATGACACTCTTGGATCGCGTCGTCGGTCAAACCCATAAAGCTGTAAGTCCAGCCTAGGAAGGTGTGAGCTTCAGCCGTCGGATAGGCTTCGATAGATTGTTTGTAGAGTTCGGCGGCTTCGTCCAACTCGCTCCGCATCTGGGCCTCGTAGGCCGACTGGAACAAGTTGAGCGCCTCGCGTTTAGCCGCTTCCTGTTCGGAGGTCAAGTATTCTTCTCTACCAAAGGGCATGCCTCCGATGCCGGCATCGAGCGAGACCAGCGTGCGAGGTTCGCTTTGTTCTGCTTGGGCTTCCTCGGTCATCTCAGATTTCTTTGTATCAAGCCTTGGAGTGCGGGAGCAAGTCTTCGCAGTCCAAGGTTGAGAATAGCGGGTCGATATAGTACACTGCGTTTTGCAAACATTGGAGGAACTCAGTGAGCCCTGAATTGAATCAGCTCATCGAGCTCCAGGAACTCGACGTCGAGATACAGCGTATCTCGGACCGGCTTTCGAGAATACCGGAAGAACGCGATAGAACGGAAACGGAATTTAAACAGCAAGCGGCAGAGTTCCTGGACCTGAAGAGCAAGCACGAACGAACCCTCGAAGACCGCAAACAGCTTGAAGCCGACCTCGCCACCACCCAACAAAACCACGAGAAGTTTGAGCATGACAAACTTCGGGTCCGAAACGAAAAAGAATACACCGCCGTCTTACGTGAGATCGACGCCGCCCGAAAACACATAAGCGCGTTGGAGACTGACATACTCAAACGCATGGAAGACCTTGAAAAGCTGGACGCGGAGCTTTCCGAGCGCGCGCCGGATGTCGAACGAATGCGCGCCGATATTGATGTGACTCTCGCCGCTTTGGATAAGGAGCACGAGGAGGCTAGCCGCCAGTTGTCTGCTTTTTCCGAGCGCCGGAAAAAGCTGGCGAGCCAGATGCCCAGACATTTGTTCGCGACCTACGATCGAATGTCGCGTCTAAGGCGAGGGCAGGCGCTCGCCGAAGTGCGCAACGGAGTATGCATTGCGTGCAGGGTCCGCGTTCGACCCAAGATTTTCAGCGACGTCCGCAAAGGCGACCAGTTAATCACTTGCGAGAATTGTGGCCGCATTCTTTATTACCGAGATGTGACCTCTCAGTCAGCCGGAGCTGCAACCACGGAGTAGATGTCGTCTTCCGCAATCCGGTTTGCTAGCGTATCAAAACATCTGCTGGAACCCGTTGTGACCGGACGAGCACTCGAAAGATTTCAGATAGAAGGGATCACTGAGTTGTGGTTGAAGCTCGACGGTGTCGGTGAAGCGGCGGCACTTGTCTATCGACCGGCGCTTCTTGTCGAATGCACGGTGAACTTTCGAAGCCTCCGCGCAGGGCTCAACCACTCAGAGGAGCGCAACTATTCGGCGTGGCTCCCCGAGGCGGAGCTGGCGATCGATTGGGATTCGCCCGCGGTGAGTCTTGACGATCCGTCGCGCGTTTCTCTAGAGGCGGATTCGTCTATGAGTTATCGCGCCGGCAACTACCAAACAACCAGCGCGGACATAGCGCGTTATGTCGCCGAGCTCATAGACAAGCTGGCGAGGACCGAGCGGCTTCGCGTGTATTTCAATCCGGTGTTTGGGCTCTTCTCGGGGCCCGGCGATCCGATTGAAGATTTCCTTGCGCGCGTAGCCGATGCGGCGCTCGGTCGCGTCGAACCCGAGCTGAGAAGGCTGCGCAATCGATTTGAGCTTCAGCTTGAGCAGGTCCGCGAAGCGCAAGCTGCGAAAGGCTTGCTCACAGAGACTCTCAATCTGGAAAGCTTTGTCTCGAACCGGCTGCACTTCTTCGAGAGCGAAACACGATTGACCGGGATGTTCTCGACGCTTGCGGGCGCGGTATTTGGATCAGCCGAACCGCGATCAGAGGGAGAGAAATTCAGCGCTGACGAAGCTGAACTGCGCGAGGACCTGGAACGGCTAGAGCAAGAAGCAAGCGAAGCTTTGCGAGCGCTGTATGATGAGTACCTCGCGCTTGCCAATGAATACGACATGTTCGAAATCGGGCTTCAGCCCGACAACATACAGGTGATTCGAAACGTACTATTATGGGTGCCGGTGCGTGATGAGTGATTCGTGATGCGTGATCCGTGATCCGGTCACGCATCACGAATCACGGGTCATGAATCCTCTTACTATGCAACCGCCCTCTCGACTCGGAATAATCACCAAGCCCGGCGAGCCTCGCGCCGCCGAGCTTGCCGCGCGCATCGCAGAGTGGGCCGCCAACCACGAGATTAACCTTTTCGTAAACGATCGCGTGCGAGACTTGCCGGCGGGCACGTTCTCCGCTTCCGCGAGAGAAATCGCTGACAACTGCGATCTGCTGATAGCGCTTGGCGGAGACGGCACGATGATTTCCACGGCGCGGCTCGTGTCGGGCAAAGGCACGCCGGTGCTGGGCATTAACCTCGGTACGCTTGGTTACCTGACAGAATTCGCGATCGACGATGCGATGACCGCGCTGGAGACTGTCATTCGAGGCGAATACGAGCTTGATCGTCGGATGATGCTCGACTGGCGAGTGCTTCGTGACGGCGATCAGGTAGGCGCAGGCACCGCGCTCAACGACGTCGTGGTCAACAAATCGGCGCTGGCGCGCATTATCGACATCGACTGCTGGATTGGACCCCACTATGTCACCGGTTATCGCGCAGATGGACTGATTGTAGCTACGCCTACAGGCTCGACCGCGTACAACTTGTCGGCCGGCGGTCCGATCATCGTGCCGGGCGCTGAAGCGATTTCCATTTGTCCGATCTGCCCTCATACGTTGACCAATCGCCCGCTGGTGCTTCCGTTCGACGTGGAGATCAAGCTGCAGATGAACACCCGCGAGCAAGAGGTGATGTTCACCGCCGACGGGCAAACCGGGATGCCGCTGATGACCGGCGATCGAGTCGAGATAAGCAGGAGCGCGAAGACGTTCAACACCGTGCGCGCGAAAGACCGTGACTACTTTGAAATCTTGCGAAGCAAACTGAAATGGAGTGGCAGGTAGCACAGACTTTAGTCTGTTTGATTGGAGGCGAAACAGACTGAAGTCTGTGCTACGCGCGAGGTAGAAAATGCTCTTACCGATCGGAGACGATAATCAAGGAAGGCTGACCACTCCGTTTGTGGTCTACATCATCGTCGCCATCAACGTTGTAGTCTTCTTTCTACAGCTTTCCGACGAGCGGTTCACGCTAGCCTACTCGGCCGTCCCGTACAAGATCACGCATAACGTCCAGGTAGTGCCGCCCGGTCACGGGGCGCTGCCTCCAGGCATCGAGGCTGACCCACGAGTCGCGTCCGGACTTGTGCCGGTCCGCGGCGTCCCGCAAGAGCCTGGACCGAGCTTCATCTGGCTGACGATACTGACCTCGATGTTCATGCACGGCGGCTTCATGCACATCGCCGGCAACATGCTTTACCTATGGATCTTCGGCGACAACATCGAAGACAACTTTGGGCATGGGAAATTCTTGCTATTTTATTTGTTATGCGGCATCGCTGCGTCATTGGCTCAAATCTTCGTCGACCCCAATTCGCCGGTCCCGTCGCTCGGCGCATCGGGTGCTATCGCCGGTGTGCTTGGCGCCTACTTGATCATGTTTCCGAGAAACCGGGTTCGCAATCTCTTGTTTCTAGGGTTCATCTTCACCACGATCGAGCTTCCTGCGGTGGTAGTTCTGGGCTTCTGGATTGTGCTTCAGATCTTCAGCCAGTACACCGCGATGGCTTCCGCGCGTCACGCGAGCGGCGGCGTGGCTTACATGGCGCACATTGGGGGATTCGCAGCCGGGTTGGCGCTCTGCTTCCTCTTCCGGCGCCGGCAACGCAACCGCACCACTTATCCCTCCTATCCCGACGATTGGCGGTGAATCAACGAAACGGCTAGCTTGACTACGTTTCGGCTCGCAAGGTATAAGCGTTGGATGCGACACGCTGGAATGGACTCTATGAAAACACTATTGCTCAACCCGCCTTCGTTCCCGAATTTCGACG
>DATFWM010000200.1:0-2647 GCA_035259295.1 Blastocatellia bacterium
ATGCGTGATCCGTGATGCGTGATCCGTGATGCGTGATCCGTGATGCGACCCGCCTGGGTCGCAGCTTCTCACGGATCACGCATCACGAATCAGGACGTGGTATTATTCGGATTTTGGCAAGAGCGATCAAAAAAGTGACCAATCGATTCACAATCAAAGAGCACGTGCGGTGGTCGGACACCGATCGCGCCGGTATTATTTATTACGGTCAGTTTCTGAGGTTTTTTGAAATCGCGGAGACCGAACTCTTCCGCGAAGTTGGCTTGCCTTACTCGGAGCTGTTTGATCGCTTTGACATATGGCTGCCTCGAGTGCAGATTCATTTCGATTTTCGAAAGCCTTTGGTGCTTGATGACTTGATCGAGGTTTCGGCGTACGTCGGGAGCTTCGGGCACAAGTCGCTGACGCTTCGCTTTGAAGTGACCAAGGAAGGCGAGACCGACACAGTTGCCGAAGGCCACGTGATACTCGCTTGCGTCAGTCGCTCGACGTTCAAAGCCATGCCGGTTCCCGATGAGATTGTAAAGGCGTTAAGGCCATATCTGAATTGAGGCGCAGCTTACACAACATTATGAGGTGCAGATGACAAACGCGCGAGGATTTCTGGGCGGCACTTCGATCGAGCCGGGTCCGGTGAGCGGGAAGATGACCGTGGCAGAGCTTGTCGAATCAACCTTCCTGGCGTTTAACGCGGCGAGGCTCCGCGAGGCCTGTAAGTTATTGACAGAAAAGATGCTTGAGGACGACGTGACGGTTGGGATGAGCCTTACCGGCGCGCTTACACCTGCGGGCCTAGGCATGTCATCAATCATACCATTGATCGAGAACGGATTTGTAGATTGGATAGTCTCGACTGGCGCGAATCTCTATCACGACAGCCATTTCGGCATCGGGTTAAAAATGCATCGCGGCAACTGGCAGACATCGGATGTCGTGCTTCGCGAAGAGGGAGTAGTTCGGATCTACGATATATTTTTCGAGTATGATGTATTACTATCAACGGACAAGTTTTATCGCCAAATGATCGAGGGCGAAGAGTTTCAGCGCGAGATGAGCACCGCTGAATTTCACTACCTCGCCGGGAGATACGTCGCCGAACGTGAGCGGGTGTTGGGAATCGATGGCAAGAGCTTGCTGGCTGCGGCTTACAAAGCTGCTGTTCCGATATACACATCGTCCCCAGGCGACAGCTCGATTGGAATGAACGTTGCTGCGAAGGCGCTAACCGGGAACAAGCTGCGCTTCGACGTGAACGCCGACGTAAACGAAACCGCGGCGATTGTCCTGGACGCAAAACGCAACGGCGGCAAGTCGGCTGTGTTGATATTTGGGGGAGGAAGTCCGAAAAACTTCTTGCTTCAAACTGAGCCGCAGATTCAAGAAGTTCTCAAGATTGAAGAGAAGGGTCACGACTACTTTTTGCAAGTTACCGATGCGCGACCTGACACCGGAGGGCTGTCGGGGGCAACGCCGAGCGAAGCCGTAAGCTGGGGCAAGATCGATCCTGATCGACTGCCCGACGCGGTTGTTTGTTATTTGGACTCAACGATCGGTTTGCCGATTCTTACGGCATACGCGCTCGCTCGTCATAAGCCGCGAAAGCTGAAACGCCTTTACGATCGCCGCGAGGAGATGATGAGGGTGCTCCGAGAAGAACACTCGCGAGCGATCTCCGATCCGCCTGCTCCCGCCGAAGAAGCTCACGGGATAGATCGAATCAGATAAAGCAACGCCGGGCACAGTAGCCGACCGTTTGCGAAGCGCCTCTCTCGATAGCTGTTGGCTAATACACCATGATGAAGAATTTAGCGCGAGTGGGTTGCGCATACTTGTCGAACCACACCTCTGTTGGGTAGAAAGTTGCCATTTGTACAAAATTTGCCGAAGGGAAGTAGGTGATATTCGCACCTATCGTTCCACCGTCTTCGAAAGGAATAACAGAAATGAAACGATCATCAACCTTAAAGCCAAAATCAATATTGTACCCACCCAATACGACCTCCGTGTAGCTAAAACCGCACGGAGGCGTGGAGACGGCGCTCCCTGTCGCCTGTGAGTTGTAGCAGTGCACAATATTACTTCCTGCTGGATTACTTCCTGCTGGCTGATGCGGGTCTATCAGCGCCATGGCCTTGACAAAGCCGCCGCTGCCCCGATCCTGGACGACATTGCCTTCGGCTTTGAGCACCATGCCACCGGCCGTATTGCTGAAGACACCTCCGAACCCGCTGTCACTGGTGCTGACGCCATGCACCCCCTTGCCGCCCGCCTGAAAGTAGCCGCCTACCGCGTTCCCCAACCCGGCCACGCCTGTACCCAGGGGATCATTCGTGGCCTTGCCATGAACCCCCACGACGGTGCCGGAACTGCCCGTAGCCTCGCCATACACCCCCGCGACGTTGAAGCTCGTCCCAGCAGTTGTCCCGCTCACACCAACGTTGGTGTTACTGAAGCCAGACACTCCACTGCCAGTGCTTGGGTTATGCCTATGCCCAGATTGCCTTCCGCGGTCAGTCGCATCTGCTCCACGTCTTTGCCGCTGAAGAAATCTCCAATCCGAAATGAGAGCGCGCCTTTGCCTCTTGTGATCTGACCTTCTTCTCCATTGTGGGCGATGACTGTTGTCGTTCGGTTGTCGTCCTCGTTC
>DATFWM010000201.1:0-5973 GCA_035259295.1 Blastocatellia bacterium
GTGGGTGGGATTGCGCAAAAGCTTGACGCGCACCCTCAGCTCGCCGGCTGGGCGCTCAGAGTTCGCGCGCCCTCCATCGCTTCAAGGTAGCTCGCGAGATAAGCCGCGAAGTCTTCCTCAGATGACGGGAACATTCCATACCAGACGTAATCGAAACGATCAGTGAGATAACGCATCGGGCCTACAAGCCTGCTGAAGCGTGAAACCTTGCTCAGGTATTCGTGGTTGGTCGCGCTTTCTTCAAGCTCGATCAGGTTGCGTTCGCTCAGCTCGTACAGCAATGAAACGTAGAGCTTTCGAACGGCGCCGCGGAAATCGCCTGCACGGGCGGCAGCAAGCGCGACGTCGGCCAACTCGCGAGACGTTCCGTCAGCCGCAACCTCTTCGCCGAGGATAACCCGCGTTTTCTTCTTTCGCTTGTCGCGAGGCACTCGGATTCTCATCGCCATTCGCACGACGACTACTACTGCTGCCGCGAGAACGACAAACAGCAGCACTTTTGGAATCCAACCTCCTTGCCCGCCGACTCCGAAAATCTTCTCGAGCAATCGCTGCAGCGCCAGGTAAATTTCGCCGACAAAGCCGCGTACTTTTCGTAACACGTTCTTGACGAAAGCGCCGACGACTGTCTCGCGCTCGGGCTGGTACGCAGGACGACTCAGTATCTCGCGAATCTTGTCGCGCGGATTTGCGGTTTCGCCTGCCGCTAAAGCTTCGGCTCGTTTCAAGTGCTCGTCCAAAGCGCGCAGTCGTCCGCCCACCTCATTGAGCCGAGCGATTTGCTGCTGCCGGTCCCTCTCGGCGACGTATGAATCAAGCAACACGTATAGCCAGGTGTTGTCGACGGTGACCTCCTGGCCTTCGTATTCGATTTGTTCGGACCTTGGCAGCAGTCGTTTGATATAGCCGATCCCCTCATCGCCGTATTCCCTGTCCGCTTTGATTCGCTCGATCTGCTCGGCCGCGCGCACGACGCGGTGCTCGTAATTGAGGAGCCTCGAGGCTGCGACCGCATTCGCAACGAGCAGCAAGATTACAAACTTAGTTGCAACCAGTTTTCGCATGGCTTCCAATGCAGTGTACCACTGGAGTAGCGGGAATGCCCGCAAGGGGCGGCGAGGATATCCAAAACCGGCTTGCGTGTTGGTGAAAGGAGCCGCCGGTTGCGGTTAGTTGTGTCGCTTGGCGGCCAGCCGTTGCATTATTTCCTTGATGCTCTTTTGGAGCGCGGGTTTTAACCTGCCCTCCAGGTGGAGACACTGCAGGAAGCCTTTTTCCGCATCGGCTCGCTTTCCCTGAATCAAGTAAACCAAACCTCGGTTTGCATGGGCAGGTGCCAGATTCGGATCAACTTCAATTGCTCTGTTGTAATCGTTCAGAGCGCTTGACCATTCGCCTCTGGCGTAAGCGGCATTTCCGGATTTGAGATAGTCGGTGGCCGTCTGGTTCGGTGAGATCGCCGTGTGGCGTCCTGAATAGCACCGTTCACACCAGCCGCGAAGTGCCTGGTCAACCAAATGATCCGCCACCGACTCTTCAGACGTGATGACGCCGTCGCACTGCTTGCATTGCGACTTGAGAACCGCCGCGTCTGTTATCGGAACCATTGTACTCATCTCTTTTGGAACGCGCCTCAGACGAACTCGGCGACAATCTGTCGGCCGCAATTATCTTGGATAACATATATTACGAAGGCGTTGGCCATGTAAAATTCATCGTCGTGATTGTGAGTCCTCAACTGTTTTGGCATCGGCAGCTCGACTCGCAATCGCGACCGGGGCTTGATCCGTCGTGACGAGTAGAACCTTATCGCCAACGGGCTGACATCCAAGGTGTGCGTAAACTCACGCCATGAATTCTCGAAGGTTACACACAAGGGCAGACACAGAGCGAGTCTTTCCGCTCTTCGTTTTTCGTTCCCGCTTGCTGCTGGGCCCGATTTCTTGCACGCTGCGCTGGATGATGCGTTGCTTTCTTTTCTTTGGGGAGGACGCGACCTGTCTGGCTCAATTCCGGCGCTTGTTTCGATGTGCGATGCCAGTTTTGAGTCCCGACCGCTAAGATGATCGTCATAAATTTTGCGTCGGTCGTAGCTCGAAAGTATGGAGAAGGCTTTCTCAAGCCGGCCCCAAGCGGAGCTCAAGTCTCGCTGTATCACATCCTCTGTCTCAGGTACGCGGTTCTTGAGCGGATGAAAATACTCGACCGCCAAACGGTAGGCGCTTCGGATGTCATCGTTGGATGCGTTGCGGTCAACGCCAAGAGCCGTGTAATGATCGGGCTCATCGACGATCAGTCCTGCCAGCAAACCTACCTCATCGGCCGTTAGCGCCCGATTCTCGACAATGCTCTCAACGCCTCGTTCTCGCATCGGTGTCTACCTCGATCAACATCTATGCCGGACGGACGCCCGAGAAAACAGACTGGCAGCTCGGGCGGGATGACTCGCTGTGAACCCGCACGTTCTGTCGACGCAGCAATGATTTAGCTTTATCCGTCGAGAGGGAAGCCAGGGTGCAAGGTCGATGATGAACAATCGCGCGGGACGGTGCACGTGCAGCACTTTGGTCAAACTGACCAAAATCATTCACGCGCTTTGGATGAATCTTGTTTCATCTGGCGACCACATTGACGAGCTTCTTTGGAACGACAATCACCCTCACAATCTCGCGACTGTCGGTCGTCGCCTTGACCTTCTCATCGGCGAGCGCAGCGTTACGCAAATCGTCCTCGCTGGCATCGGCGCTGGCGAAGATGCGGCTGCGCAACTTGCCGTTCACCTGCACCGCGACTTCGATCTCTTCTTCACGCGTAAGCTCAGCGCTGAATGAGGGCCAGGTTGCTCGTGCAAGGGTCTGGTTGTGGCCAAAACTCTCCCAAAGTTCTTCAGATATGTGCGGAGCGAAAGGCGCGAGCATCGGGATCAACGCCTCGAACGCTTCGCGCACCACCGCGATGTCTGAATCGCTGGCGTTGCCATTCTTTTCCACTGCCTGGTCGAACGCATAGATCTCGTTGGTCAGCTCCATCAGAGACGAGATGCAAGTGTTCAGGTGCAAACGCTCTTCCAAATTTTCGGTTATCGAGCGAATGATCTGATGCGTGCGACGCCGCAGCCTGCGCTGATGGTCTGACGGATCGCTGTGGGAGATTGATGATTCACTCGCTGTGACGATCCGTTCGTTCCATTTGTAAGCGATACGCCATACTCGTTGCAGATACCTAGCCGCTCCTTCAAAACCGGTGTCGGACCATTCCTTATCTTTTTCTGGCGGGCCAGCGAACAGCACGAACAACCGCAGCGCGTCCGCGCCGTGAATGTTGATCATCTCGATCGGATCGACCGCGTTCTTTTTGGACTTCGACATCTTTTCTACGCGGCCAGTCACCACTTCCTTTCCGCAGATCGTGCAGGTCCTCTGCTCGGTAACCTGCTCCGGAAACAGCCACTCGTGCTCGGGACAATAAAAAGTCTCCTTGTTGATCATCCCTTGCGTGAGCAGTCTCGTCACCGGCTCGTCGAACGTCACCAGGCCCAGGTCGCGCATGACCCTGCACCAATAACGCGTATAGATCAGATGCAAGACGGCGTGCTCGATCCCTCCGATGTATTGATCGACAGGCATCCAATAATGCACCTTCTCCGGATCGAACGGCCGCTCATCGTTATGCGGATCACAGTAGCGGAAGTAGTACCAGTTTGAATCGACAAACGTATCCATCGTGTCGGTGTCGCGCTTAGCCGGACCGCCGCACTTCGGGCACGTCACGTTGACGTACTCAGGAACGTGATCGAGAGGCGAGCCGCCTTCGACTTTCAAGTTCACGCCTTTCGGCAACTCGACCGGAAGCTGATCGTCAGGCACTGGCACAGCGCCGTCTCGGTCGCAATGAATCATCGGGACCGGCGTGCCCCAATATCGCTGGCGCGAGATTCCCCAGTCGCGCAGTTTGTAAGTGATCGCCCCTTTTCCGAAGCCGTGAGCCTCGGCGTACTCGGTCATCAATTTATTTGCTTCTTCCGAAGACAAGCCGCTCCACTGGCCGGTGTTGACCGTCGTGCTCCAGGATTCGTCGCCGACTTCCATTTCGTCAGGCGGAATCTCGCGTCCGTCAGCAGTCAGCTTGATCTGACGAAACGGCAAGTTGTACTTGCGCGAAAACTCGAAGTCCCGTTGATCGCCTGACGGCACCGACATGATCGCGCCCGTGCCGTACTCGATCAGCACGAAGTTGGCGATCCAGATTGGCAGTCGTTCCTCATTAAAAGGATTAACCGCGTATGCGCCGGTGAAGATGCCGTGCTTTTCAAGCTCCTCGACGCGCTCGCTGCGCTGTTCTTTTTTCAGCTTCTCGGCGAACTCCAGAACTTCGTCCCGTTTCAGCTGGCCTTCGAGTATCTTCGCCAGCAGCGGATGCTCGGGAGCGAGGATGATTGCATTCGCTCCGAAGATGGTGTCGATCCGCGTGGTGAAAACTGTGATCGACTCGTGCGAGTCTGCAATCTGAAACGTGACGCTGGCGCCCTCGCTTCGACCGATCCAGTTGCGCTGCATCGTGACCACGCGCTCGGGCCATCCACCCTCGAGTTTATCCAAACCTTCAAGCAACTGATCGGCGTAATCGGTTATGCGCGCGAACCACTGCATCAACTGTTTTTGAGTGACCGGCGTCTCGCATCGCCAGCAGATGCCGCCGTGAGCTTGCTCGTTGGACAGCGAGATGTTTTCCGTCGGGCACCAGTTGACCGGCGCGAGCTTGCGATAGAGCATCCCGCGCTCCCACATTCGAATGAAGAACCACTGGTTCCACTTGTAGTATTCGGGATCACACGTGGCTATCTCGCGCGACCAATCATAGCTGATCCCCATTCGCTGGAACTGCCACTTCATATAAGCGATCGCGTCGCGCGTGAACTTCTCGGGATCAGTGCCGTCTTTGATGGCCGCAGTTTCAGCGGGCTGCCCGAACGCATCCCAGCCAAACGGGTGTAGAACGTTGAAGCCTCGTATTCGCTTGTACCAAGCGAGTGCGTCGCCGATAGCGAAGTTCGAGACGTGTCCGATGTGCGCGCGCCCGGACGTGTAAGCAAGCATTTCCAGGCAATAAAACTTTTCGCTGCCGGGCTCTTCCTTGACCTCGAAGGTCCGCTCATCGGCCCAGCGCTTCTGCCACTTTTGTTCTATCTCTTGTGGAAAGTATTTTTCTCTCATTGGTCGTATCCACCAAACCTTCTCGTTTGCTATAAAGTAATTGGGTCTTGCTGCGCGACAGAACAGAGAGGCCCCTCACCTCAACGGAGGGGCAATGTAAGTCTGAGGGAGTTTGTCGTCAGTCTTTGCTGCTGCCAAACGGTCATACCAAATATAATAAATCCCATCTCGAGTGGCCGGCAACTAAAAACTGCCTAGTGGACGATGATTCTAATCTCCGGCTCCAACCTTCATCTTATCATCAGCCTTCGCGACTGACCGAATCTCTCCACCGGCGATGCTGTCTATGTCCGATGAGGCAAACCCCGAGGGCTTCGCTCGCCGCAGTCGTCGCCTGAACGGGTGTGTGAGCGCATACACTCGGTTCGCAATTGAACGCCACGCTTCAGTCGTGCCAATGTCATCAAACAGCGAGTAGGCTACGGGAGTAACTATCAGGGTCAAGAGCAGCGACAACGTTTGACCGCCGATCACAACCACCGCAATCGCGCGGCGCTCGTCGGAGCCAGGCCCCGTCCCAAGCGCAAGCGGAGTCATACCGGCAACCAGCGCGAGCGTCGTCATCAAGATCGGACGAAGCCGGTCGCGGTTCGCCTGCATAATCGCCGACGGGCGATCAATTCCGCTTCGACGCAGGCCGTTCATATGGTCGATCTGAAGAATCGCGTTCTTCTTAACAACGCCGAACAGCACCAGGATGCCCAGCGCGGAATAGAGATTCAGAGTGTTAACCGTCAGCCAAAGCGAAAGCAACGCAAAC
>DATFWM010000202.1:0-2555 GCA_035259295.1 Blastocatellia bacterium
GTGGGTGGGATTGAGGGGAAGTTCGAGTGCGCCCGTCTTTGTAGGCTGGGTTTGAACAGTCCGCCCACTGCCGTGGGTGGGATTGCGCGAAAACTTGACGCGCACCACAGGTTCGAGTCGAACCCGCGCAGTGGGTGACGGCATATAGCCAGGGGATATCGAGAGTTGCACAGGATTGGATTTTGGAGGCAAGCGCCAGATCGAGAAACAGAGCGGGATGACCTCGCCCGTTGAGCAGCGCCGAGACCACGAGGTTTGTATCAAGCACTACCTTGAGGGGACTCATGCGCCGTTCTTCTTCTCACGACGATAGGCGCGAATCTCCCGATCGATTTCGAGTGAGGATATCGAGTGTTTTCTCTTGCGCTTCGCATCCGCTCGTATCCTGGTGATCACGTCGTGCTCGAGAGCAATAGTTCTGATGAAGTAATCGATGCCCATAATGACGACTTGCGGCTCGCCGTTATGATCGACGACGAAGCGGGCATTCTCTTCCTTCGCCCTTCGCATTATCTGCCCGAACTGAGTCCGAGCGGTAAGCGCCGAAACGACGTTGGTTTTACTTTTGTCCGGTTCTAGAATGACAGCATCTCGCCGAGACTAGTCAAATTCAATTTAGGTGTGCGGGGAATGTTGTCAATCCGAACGCCAAGAAAAGAGTGAAAGAGAACAGAAAGCTCGGATTACTATGCGCGTGCTAAGCACGCGGTCATTCATTGATAGAAACCAAGCCGTCGAAGATCGATCTGAAGCCGGGCTCGTCGCCGACTTATCAGTGGTGGCAAGCCAATATCTCAAGCCTGAAGCCCGCGATCTATCGAATCGATGTTCTGCTGGATTCTAGCCCGGTTTGGCGAGCGTTCTTCAAAGTGCGCGAGTGACCTCCGGTCACCTATGAATCCCAACCATCAATCGGAAGCAGGCGCAATTGAATAGGTGACCGCTATGCGGTCCGTGCGACCATCGTCATGCTACGCGTCTATCGCGATAGGTCGCCGCGACGCGGTGTTGTCCTGCTCGTACTTGCGTCTGCTCCTTTCTGACGTGAGGTTTGCGGCTTGCCCTTGGAAATCGCTGGGCGTATGCTCCGCTTGTAATGCGAAATGCAGCGTTAGCTGCTCATCAGGACTTTCAGAGACGGGAGGGGGACATGTCTGCTACATCCGAACGAGTCAGCATAGGCCGGCTGATACTCTGGCCATCAATAATCACGCTCGCAATCACCGTGCTCCGGCTTGTCGGCGAGTTGCAACACTGGTCGCCACGATTCTTTAACCCCGAGCCCGGCGGAGGCGGCGCGCTTGTCGGGATATCATGGCTTCCGCTTATCTTCGGCATATACTTCGCGCTCAAACTAGTCGGCGCCAGTGAGGGTCCCGCAAGCGCGAGCAAGGCGATACTCGTGCCGGTGCTCGGAATCGTGTTGGTGGTCGTCGGAGTGGTAGCTTCGAGCATTGTCTCGAAGACTCCCACGCCGGGGACAATCGTGATCATCAACATCGCGGCGCTTATTGCGCTTATCATGCAACGCTACGGTTGGCCCGCTCTATTCAAGACGCTTCTCGCCTATGCGTTTGCCGCGAGAATCCCGGTAGCGCTAATCATGCTGGTTGCGATTTACAAGAACTGGGGGACTCATTACGACGTGGCGCCTACGCCTGAGTTTCCCGCGATGCACTGGTTTCTGAAGTGGCTGCTGATCGGAGCCTTGCCGCAGTTCCTGATATGGATAGCCTTCACGGTCATCGTCGGTGGTCTTGTCGGAGGCATCGCCGGAGCAATCGCGCGCCGAAGAACGAGTACGCAACAGCCCGCGACCGCGTGATAGTTGAGCGGGTTTCGATGTACGGGTGACGAGGCGAAAGTGAGGTTTGGCTGGCCTCGGCGACCTGTCGACTACAAAGTATCAGGAGCCGCTTCCGTCTCGCATCTCGCGCTACGGCGCCGACGGCGGCGGCACGCGGCGTTTTGTTGCCTGCTCGAACGCATACGCAAGTTCAATCAGTCGCGGCTCGCTACAGGCCATGCCCGTGAATCCCACACCGTACGGCGAGGGCTTTGCTGCGAAGCCTTCGGGGAACGCAGGGGCTGGCGGAGTCGGCGCGTTAGGCACTAAGCCAAACGGAACGATCACCGTTGGGTAGCCCGGCTTGGCTGCGATTGCGGCGCTGCTAGGGCCTGGGAATAACAGAGCGTCGAGCTGGTACTTTTTCATCGCTGCGTCGATGCCGTTGGTCGCCGACAGCCGCAGATCTTTCTCGCGATCCGCCCGGTAACGAGCGGCGTCGGTTTCAACGTTCATCTCGTCAGAGATGTCCAGCAGCGCCTGCCCATACTTGATCGCGCCTGCGCGCTGATGCGCTACGTTCCACTGACGGAGCTCTGTGAGAGTCTTCACTGGAGCCGCTGAGCCCAGCGACGCCAGCCACTTGTTGAAGTCGCGTTTCATTCCGTATTTCAAGACGACCGAACAGCCCGCGTCCTTGCCCTTCGACTGATCCAAGCTGGCACAGAAGGACCAGAGCAAGAAGTCTTCTTGCGGATCGGTCGACACG
>DATFWM010000203.1:0-3846 GCA_035259295.1 Blastocatellia bacterium
TGCTCCTTTGCAACCCTTGGTACAATTCAGCAGCGACACAAAAGGAAAGTCTTCATGCCAGGCCACCCAACATCCTCTTCATCATGTCCGACGATCACGGGGCGCAAGCGATCAGCGCGTACGGCAGCAGGCTGATCAAGACTCCGAACATTGATCGAATCGCAAAGAAAGGAATGCGACTCGACAACTGCTTTGTCACGAATTCAATCTGCACGCCCAGTCGCGCGACGATTCTTACTGGCAAGTATTCGCATATCAACGGGGTTCCCGTCTTCAATCACATCGACAACACTCAGCCGATGCTACAGAAGTATCTTCGAGGAGCAGGCTATTACACCGGCATCGTTGGAAAATGGCATCTCGGCGCGGGAAACCGCACCGCGGAGGGCGAGCCGACGGGGTTCGATTACTGGAACATCCTGCCCGGGCAGGGAGTGTATATCGATCCCGTGCTGATCGAGAACGGTCAGCGGAAGAGGCACACCGGCTACGTGACCGACATCATCACCGATCTGGCCATTGCGTTCTTGAAGAACCGCCCGCAAGACAAGCCGTTCTTCTTGATGTGTCACCACAAGGCACCGCATCGCAACTGGCAACCGGATGAGAAACACCGGAAGCAGTTCGAGAATGTCAACATTCCGGAGCCGGATACATTCAACGACGATTATGCAACGCGATCGGATGCCCCGCGCGCGGCGACGATGCGAATTGATAGAGACTTGACCGAGAACGATCTCAAGATGAAGCCTCCCGAAGGACTCAGCGCGCCAACATTGAAGCGATGGAGGTATCAACGTTTCATGCGCGACTATCTAGCGTGCGTAGCATCGGTCGACGACAATGTAGGGCGGTTGCTCGACTGGCTTGATCGGAATGGGCTGGCGCAGAACACGATCGTCATTTACACATCAGACCAGGGATTTTTCCTGGGCGAGCACAATTTTTTCGACAAGCGCTTTATGTACGAAGAGTCGCTGCGCATGCCGTTTCTAGTTCGCTGGCCTGGTCGCATCAAGCCAGGCTCGGTGAATACAAATATGATCCTCAATGTCGACTTCGCTCCGACGTTGTTGGCGGCAGCGGGTCTGCCTGTGCCTTCGGATATGCAGGGCCGCAGCTTCCTGCCGCTGCTTGAAGGCAAGCGGGTAAAGGATTGGCGAACGGCGATGTATTACCGTTACTATCATCCTAGCGATCACAACGTGGCGGCGCACTACGGAATTCGCACCGACCGTTATAAGCTGATTTACTTCAACAAGCTCGATCAATGGGAGCTGTTCGATTTGAAAAGCGATCTTCATGAGATCAAGAACCTCTACCTTGATTCGGCTTACGGAAGCATTGTTAAAAGGTTGAAGCGTGAGTTGTATCGGCTGAAGAGAGAGCTGAGGGACAGCGATCAGTTCGCAGACAATCTGCCGAAGGATGATACGTAATGACGGCGTTTCAAAACCAAACCTGGAAAGAGATTGGCGACGCGCTAAAACGCGGCGCGGTGATGATCCTTCCGATCGGCTCGACCGAAGCTCACGGGCCCCACTTGCCGCTTGCGACTGATGCGATCATCTCCGAGGAGATGTCCCGTCGCGCCGCGGAAAAGCTGAAGGTGAGGGGAATCGAAACGTTCGTGCTTCCCGCGATCGCTTACAGCGTTACCGATTTCAGCAGCGACTTTCCGGGCACCATCTCGATCAAAAGAGAAACCGCCGTCGCGTTGATCCACGACATCTGTGTGTCGCTCTACAAACAAGGCGCGAGATTGGTCGCCATCGCCAATTCGCATCTTGAGCCCGAGCACATCGAGTCGATCAACAAGGCTATCGAAAAAATAAGAGCGGAGACCGGTCGCGCGGTTGTGTTTCCCGACAAGCGCAAACGCCGTTGGGCCGAGAAGCTCACCGAAGAGTTTCGGCGAGGCGATTGTCACGCAGGATCATATGAAACCTCGCTTGTGATTGCCGCCCGACCCGAGCTCGTGCGGGAAGACATTAGGCGATCGCTCGAACGTATGCCAATTTCGATCGCCGACAAGATCAAAGAGGGCGCGCGCTCGTTCGCTGAAGCTGGCGGTACCGAAGCTTACTTCGGGGACCCACGCGCAGCCTCGCCGGAGGAGGGACACGCCAGCTACGAGGCGTTGTCAGATATGATCGTCACTGCAGTGCTGGGAGCGCTCAAGGAAACAGAAGTGCCGGTCAGTTAGGTCGAAGCCCCTTCCCGAATTAGCGCGCGGCCGATCACCATCCGCTGAATTTGGTTCGTCCCCTCGTATATCTGCGTGATCTTCGCATCGCGCATGAACTTCTCGATCGGGTAGTCTCGACAATAACCGTATCCGCCAAATAACTGAACCGCATCGGTCGCGACTTTCATCGCAGTGTCGGTCGCAAAGACTTTGCACATAGCCGACAGCTTCGAGACGTCCTTCACACCTGCGTCAACCGCCCGCGCTGCCGCGTAGACCAGATGTCTAGCCGCTTCAACCTGGGTTGCCATATCGGCGAGCATGAACTGAATTCCCTGAAACGAAGCTATAGACTGTCCGAATTGCTGCCGCTGCTTTGTGTATTCGAGCGCGAGATCGAGCGCCCCTTGCGCGATTCCCAGCCCCTGGGCAGCAACGAATGGGCGGGCCACATCGAGCGTCATCATTGCGTGCTTGAAGCCTCGGCCTTCCTCGCCGCCCAGCAATTGAGAAGCCGGCACGCGGCAGTTTCTAAAATGCGTTTCATTCACCGGCACACAGCGAATGCCCATCAGGTCTTCGCGCTTGCCCAACTGAAAGCCTGGCGTGTCGCGGTCGACGATAAACGCCGTCACGCCCCGCGTGCCTCGCTCGGGATTCACTGTCGCGAAGACGGTGTAGATGGTTGCCGCGGCTCCGTTAGTAGTCCATTTCTTGTCGCCGTTGATCACATAGGTTTCACCGTCGCGCGCGGCGTGAGCCTTCAAGCTTCCAGCGTCCGAACCCGCTGTCTTCTCCGAGAGACAGAATGCGATGAGCTTCTTGCCCGACGCGATGTCCGGCAGATACTTTTTCTTCTGTTCCTCAGTGCCCGCTAGAACGATCGGCAGCGAGCCCAGCGCATTGACAACGTAGGTGCAGCCGATGCCACCACACACGCGAGATATCTCTTCCACAACGATGCAGAGGTTGAGCAGCCCCGCACCCGCGCCGCCGTAATCTTTCGGAATCCACACGCCCATCAATCCCTGTTCTTGAAGCGCTTCGATCACGCTCCATGGATACTCGCCGGAGCGATCGAGCTCTGCGGCGATGGGCTTGACGTGCTGCTGGGCGATGCTGCGCGCCAGATCGCGGTAATACAAATTCTCTTTGGCCAAGAGTTCGTCCACAACGACTCCTCCTCGGTGCGTGATCAGTTTGGGCCGGCGTAATGGATGGCGGATTGTATAGGCGGGAAGCCTGCACAGTCAAACGCAGGTTAGATTCTAAAAGTTTAAGCGGTCCATCTTCAGATAAAGTCCCTTGCGCGAGAGGCCAAGCTCCTTCGCAGCGCGAGCAATGTTCCCCGAATGCCGACGAAGCGCGTCTTGAATCATTCTTCGCTCGAGGTCTTCTACTGCTTCTGCCAATGTCGACGAGCCGTTCGCGGGAAGGATCTGGTCGGGCTGTCTCATTTCACGTGCCGACACGTACTCGATATCGCGGCTGGCTTGCACGATCTCTGGCGACAGCGCGTCAGGGGTGATGATCGCTCCAGATTCGCTGTAGGTCACGATCCGGCGCACTTCGTTGCATAGCTGCCTGACATTGCCGGGCCAATCGTACACGACCATCAAGTCGACCGTTTCCTCCGAAAGCCTTATGTCGCTCTTGGC
>DATFWM010000204.1:0-5050 GCA_035259295.1 Blastocatellia bacterium
GAACTCGAAGGCCTTGCCTGGGGCCTTAGGCTTCCAGTCGCTCATCACCACGCCGTTAGGAACGTACACAAAAGCGAGGCGGACAGGTGGCGTCGCCGCACGGCTCGCTCTCGCAAACGCCGGCGTCATCGCGTCGAAGAACGGCAGCCCGATCGTGACGCCCATCCCTTTGAGGAATGTCCGTCGCGGCAGGTGTTTTCCAGTTGCGATCATGAAGCTGGACCTCCTCTCCGCCTTTGAAACGGCATACTGCGCGCGATCTCGATCACCAATCTCGAGAAGCGGTAATCATCACCGGCCAAACCGGAAACGATCTGCTTCACCGCTGCCTTGTCGCTGCTTTCAAGCCCGCGACCAAGAGCATAAATCAGAAGCTTTTCCGTCAAGCCCTCTGCAAAGGCGTTGCGGTCAGCGTTCAGAATAGCCTTTAGCTCGCCGGGTCCTTTGAACGTTCTACCATCCGGAAGCTCGCCCGAGGCATCAATCGGGAACTTTCCGTCTTGGGTCCGCCAGGCGCCGATGGCGTCAAAGTTCTCCAGCCCGAATCCTAGCGGGTCCATCCGCGCGTGACAAGACGCGCACGTCGCATTCTGACGATGCGCCTCGAGTTGCTGACGCAGGGAAGCCGCTGAGCCAATCTTCGACTCGTCGAGATTCGGCACGTCGGGCAGCGGTGGCGGAGGTGGCGCGTTCAGAATCTTTTCCAGAATCCACTTGCCTCGCAGAACCGGCGATGTGCGCGTTGCATACGAAGACACAGTCAGTACGCTTGCTTGGGTTAGCACTCCGCCGCGCTCGGTGTCGCCGGAAAGCGCAACCTTGCGGAATTCCGGTCCCTTTACCTCCGGAATCTTGTAGAGTTGAGCGAGGCGTTCGTTGAGGAACGTGTAGTCCGCGTTGATGAAATCCAGAATGTTGTGGTCTTCTCGGATGACGCTTTCGAAGAACAACTCCGTTTCGCGACGCATCGACATTCGAAGGTATTCATCGAAAACGGGAAACCGCTGACGGTCGGGTTTCACCGATTCGAGCTTGCGCAATTCAAGCCACTGACCGCCGAAGTTCTCGACCAGCGCGCGCGACCTTGCGTCCTTGAGCATGCGACGAACTTGCGATTCCAGAACGTCAGGGCGATGCAGCATCTGCTTGTCGGCAAGCTGCATCAACTCATCATCCGGCATGCTGCTCCACAAAAAATACGATAGCCGCGAGGCCAACTCGTGATCGCTGACTGCTTGCGAGGCTTCCCCGCCCTGCTCGATGCGAAACAAAAAGTAAGGCGAGACCAGCATTGCTTGCAGCGATTGGCAAACCCCCTCCTCAAACGAATCCCCCCGCTTCCGAGCCAGCGTGACAAAACTCACAAGCTTGTCGATCTCCTGCGTTGTGACCGGACGCCGGAAAGCGCGACGCGCTAAGTTGGCTACGATCTTGCGCCCGCACTGGGGCCCGTGACGGCCGTTGAGATGACCGCACGAATAAATCCTCTTCAAGCTCTCACTCGAAGGACCCATCGCTTGATTGTACGGACCACCGATTTCAATAGAGGTCAACCGAGCGTCGTTCACCGGCGCCTTTTCGAAGGCCGCAACGCGCTCTTCAAATCGTTTCCTGAACTCGGCGAGTCTAGCTGGCGGAAGGTTGGGCGGCGGCTTGAACTGCGGCGGCCGCGGCGCCGGACTCTTGGAAGGGTTCGGGCCGTTGTATTTCACCTGCAGTCCTTCGTAAAAACGGAGAATCGCGGCGGCGATCCAGTGGTCTCCAGCGCTAAGCTTCGCGCGAAACTGTTGCACCTTGCCGCCGAGGTCTTGTTTCTCCGAGTCATCAAACGCGGCTGTCTTTGTCGGATCGAATTCGATTGACTGCGTCTGCCGGCCGTCGATCCACAAAGCGATGAAAAACGGATCGGAACCCAGTGGTCGAGTACCTCCCAAGAAGACTCGTAAAATATATTCGCCCTCAACCGGGAACCGATGAGTAACGTGAATCGCGCTCGGCAGCGTAAGCCCGGTTAAATCGTAGTCGAAGAGCGGCGTGAGGCTTGGAGTAATGCGCTGGCCCACCGACCTGAGTTTCACCATCGTTGGTTTGATTGGTTCCGGTCCGAAAACGGCCGCGCGGGCGACTTGCTCCGCTGCAGTGAGGTACTTCTCCATTAGCACCGGCGACAGCGACAGCACGTCGGCGATGTTATCAAACCCGTAGCCGGAATCGTCCTGAGGGAAATTATCCGCCGGCCTCAGATCGACGGCCAACAAGTCGCGCACTGTACTGTTGTACTCTGCCCGATTCAGTCGTCGCACCGTCACGCGCTCCGCGCCGCGACCGGCAGCGAGCGCGTCCGTTCGTTTGAGTTCGGCTTCGATCCAGCCCATGACGGATTTCAACTGCTCCGGGTCTGGACGCGGTTGGCTTTTCGGAGGCATCTCGCCAGCCCGCAGTTTTCGCAGCACGCGTTCCCAGGTCTCACGGTTCTGTGTGATCGAGTTTGCGGTTTGAAGCGCTTCGAGATTCACGCCGCCCGACTTGAGACTCGCGCCGTGACACATGTAGCAAGTGCGCGCCAGGAACGGCTTCACAGATCGATCGAATTCGGTCTGGGCTGCTTGTGTGCGCGGAAAACTGAGCCACACAACAACCAACATACCTGCGATAGAAACAGAGCGCAGAAGGTTTCTTTTAGTTTTCTCTCTCACGTTCGCCTTCGTAGCTGACCGAATAAACGCTGCTGGGCAGATTATAAATAGGGAAGCCTTGGTATTCCAGCACGAACACGATGAGGGGTGTGCGATAAATTTGTGGGTAGGTCTTCAATCCGAGCCGTTGCTCGGCCAGTTACTCTACCCATCGGTTGGATTTGCCAACGAAGCTGGCTGACTGCTGATCAGCATTCAGAACACGGCTCAAATGGAGAAAATTCAAAACTTGCCCGTAAACTTGTCGCACACCTCACGATGAGAGGGGGCACGGTTAGATTCTCGCGCAATCCCACCCACGGCAGTGGGTGGATGTTTCAAGCTCGGCCTACCGGACAAGCGTCGACAACTCTGGGAATCCCACGGCAGTGGATTGTTCAGCCCAGCCTTTGCAGTGAAGCACATTGGTCATTTCTTTGGATCGCACGGGCTATAGGCTGCACTTGAGACATCCACCCATTGCCGTGGGTGGGATTCGCCGCCTGTTCGCGAGCTTTCGTTGTGGGCTGGTCTGAATGATCCACCCACTGCCGTGGGTGGTATTGCAGCTACGACTTTCGACTCTGAGCGCGAAAATCTGACGCGCACCGGATTATAAGAATACCGATGCCCTCGCTTACCTCCGGCGAGCACCATAGATCGAGTGCTCTGCTTTGGTGGCTGAAACGATAGATGCTTAGTGATATTATCGATTCCTATGAAAACTCAGAAAGAAAAAGGAAGTCTCTTTCGCGCGCTCCACGAACGCGACCGTGCGTTTATCATTCCCAATCCTTGGGACATCGGCAGCGCCAAGCTGCTGGCGCGTCTCGGATTTGAAGCATTAGCCACAACCAGCGCCGGCTACGCGTTTTCGATCGGGCAGCGCGATAACACGGTTGGTCGCGATAAGATGATCGCGCATGTCCGCGAGATCGCTGGCGCAACGGATCTGCCCGTGAGTGCCGATCTCGAGAATGGTTTTGGCGACGATCCCGAAACAGTGGCGGAAACGATCAGGCAAGGCGCCGTTGCCGGGCTGGTTGGCGGGTCCATCGAAGACTCCACCGAACGCCGCGATGACCCAATCTATGAGCTTGAGCGGGCGGTCGCGCGAGTCCGTGCCGCAGTGGAGGTCGCCCGATCACTTCCTTTCACTTTTACGCTGACCGCCAGAGCGGAGAACTATCTCTATGGGCGAAACGATTTAGGTGACACGATCAAGCGGCTTCAGGCTTATCAAGAAGCGGGCGCGGATGTGCTCTATGCGCCGGGCCTCACCAGCAAAGAAGAAATCGCGTCCTTGGTCAGCTCAGTAGACCGCCCCGTGAATGTTTTGATGGGGATCGCAGGTGTTCGATTAACTCTCGCTGAGCTTTCGGCGATCGGCGTTAAGCGCATCAGCGTCGGCAGCGTGCTGTCGCGAGTCGCATACGGTGCCTTTCTCCGCGCTGTCGAGGAGATGCGAGACAAGGGGACCTTCACATTCGGCGAGGAAGCCGTGAGCTTTCGAGACATCAGCAAGATGTTCGAGCCTTAATCTAAGAATATCGCAGCCATCGCCCCAACTCGGCGATGCTTGGGCGCTTGCCGTACATCAATATTCCGACTCGATAAATCCTCGCCGCGATCCACACGCAACCTAGAATCGTCGCCAGCAGGATCGCAATCGAACCAAGAATCTGCCACAGAGGCGGATTCACAACCGCGATTCGCATCATCATCAGCGTCGGCGCAAAGAACGGCACCATCGACACCACAACGGACGCGCTGCTGGTTGGATTGGCGATGATCATATTGAAGATCAACATCGGCACGACCAACAACATCGTCACCGGCATCTGCGCTTGCTGGGCTTCCTCTTCGCTCGACACCGTCGAGCCCACCAGCGCGTAAAGCGTCGCAAACAGAAAGTAGCCGAGCACGAAGAACACTACGAAGTAAACCAGCAAGCTTATCGGCACGCTCGGCATGGGGACCCCGCGTGATGAGAGCGTCGATACGCCGATAGTTGTAAGCAAAAACGCCGACAGCGCCCACAGTCCGATTTGAGTGAGACCGACCAGACCGATGCCAATCACCTTGCCCAACATCATCTGAGTCGGCTTGACCGATGAGATGACGATCTCGACTATGCGGGAAGTCTTTTCTTCGATGACACCGCGCATCACGAACATACCGTACAGCAAAACCGAAATGTAGATGAAGAACAGCATTATGAAAGCAACGACGAAGTCCGCTCGTCCGCCCTCGCGCACTTCTCCGCTCGCGGTGATCTTGTTAGTCTTCAACCCAACGCGCCTGGTGTAGGCGGCGATCTGGGACTGATTGAGTCCGGCGCGCTTCAGCCTGAGTGTTGAAACGGCGTCGTTGAT
>DATFWM010000205.1:0-6519 GCA_035259295.1 Blastocatellia bacterium
GCACGCTCCATTTGACGCTTCACGCGGCCGTGAATCGCGCGGTCGACCTGGATCTTTTCAAGCTCGATTTCTAACACTTCAGCCAACCTGGCGAGCCGTTCCGAGAGCGGAAATATCTCGAGCAGACCCTGTTTGTCTTCTACGGAAATCTTGAGATTAGAGGCTATCGAATCGCAAAGTCTGGCCGCGTCGTCGTTTCTCAACGCGGAGGTGAGAGCTTCGGGATTGCTCAACTCGGTTGACTGACGAACGTACTGGTCCACCAGCGAGCCGACCCGCCCTATCAAAGTATTCAATCGAGAGCGCGGCTCGGTGGTCTGCGGCGACTTCCTTAACGTAGCGAGCCAGTAATCACCGCCGTCGTCCACGCGCACTGACTTCGCGCGTTCGATTCCCTCGACCATAACCTTGATGTTGCCGTCCGGCAGCCGAAGGTTATGAGTTATTCGCGCGATAGTGCCTACGGTGTAGACCTGGCTGATCGCAGGCTCGTCGACGGTTGCGTCGTGTTGGGTCGCCAGAAAGATCGTCTTGTCGCTGCGCAACGCGGCTTCAAGCGCGCGAACGCTGGCAGGTCGCCCAATCACAAACGCGACCATGGTGTAGGGGAAGACGACCACGTCCCGGATCGGGACCATCGGGCATCTCACAACGTCGCTGGGTGTATTATCGCTGAATTCGTTCATCTCGATAGGGCCTATAACACTTATAGTTCTATTAGCCTGCCTTCTCCAAAATTGGGAACGTGGCGCGCCGGCTCTCAACCATCTCGCCTGTCACCACAAACTCCTTGACCTTTCTGTGCGACGGCAGCATATACATCACGTCGAGCATCAGCTCTTCGAGGATCATTCGCAGACCGCGCGCGCCCACCTTGCGATCACACGCCTGGCGGGCGACCGCCGCCAGGGCGTCGTCGGTAAAGCTCAGCGTGACGCTCTCGTATTCGAAGAGCTTCTGATACTGTTTGACCAACGCGTTCTTTGGCTCAGTCAATATTTCAACCATTGCCGCTTCATCAAGCTCGTGAAGCGTTCCGCAAACCGGGAGCCGACCGACGAATTCCGGAATCAATCCGAACCTAATCAGATCCTCAGGTTCAATTTGCGCGAGGGTCTCGCTGAGCCTTTGCTTGCGGGCGCTTCTCACGTTGGCGTTGAAGCCCAGAGCCTTCTTGCCGATGCGTTTCTCGATCACTTTTTCGAGCCCGACAAACGCGCCGCCGCAAATGAACAAGATGTTTGTCGTGTCGACCGGGAAAAACTCCTGATGCGGATGCTTGCGCCCGCCTTGCGGGGGAACATTCGCAACGGTGCCTTCGAGAATCTTGAGCAGAGCTTGCTGCACGCCCTCGCCCGAAACGTCGCGAGTGATCGACGGGTTCTCGTCTTTTCGACAAATCTTGTCGATCTCGTCGATGTAGATTATCCCGTTCTGAGCTCGCTCGATGTCACCGTTGGCCGCCTGAAGCAATTTCAAAATTATGTTCTCGACGTCTTCGCCGACGTAACCGGCCTCGGTGAGCGTGGTCGCATCCACGATCGTGAACGGCACGTTGAGCATTCGGGCCAGCGTCTGGGCGAGGAGCGTTTTGCCGGTTCCGGTCGGGCCGATCAACAGTATGTTTGATTTCTGGATCTCGACGTCGCTTGCACGACGCTTAAGCATGTCGACGCGCTTGTAATGCTGGTAGACGGCCACCGCGAGTTTCTTCTTGGTCTCTTCCTGGCCGATGACGTAATCGTCGAGAAACTCTTTGATCTCGACCGGCTTGGGAAGCGGCGAGCGACGGCCGGTTGTTTCCTGTTGCTGATCGTCGGTTATGATTTCATTGCAGATATCGATGCACTCGTTGCAGATATAGACGGTAGGCCCGGCGATTAGCTTCTTGACCTCGTTTTGTGATTTTCCGCAAAACGAACAGCGCAGTGTATCGTCGCTTCGTCTCATCCATTCTCCGTCGTAGCCCAGACTTTAGTCTGTCTTCCGCGCTTACAGACTAAAGTCTGTGCTACGTTCTTTCATTCGCGGTGCGTTATCACCTGATCTATCAATCCGTATTCCTTTGCCTGGCCCGCGCTCATGATTCGATCGCGTTCGACGTCGCGCTCGATCACTTCAAGCGACTGATTGCAATGCTTGGCCAGTATCTGACTGGTCAACTGCCGCATGCGCATAATCTCTTCGGCATGAATTCTGATGTCGGTCGCTTGACCCGATATTCCACCTATCGACGGTTGGTGAATAAGAATGCGGGAGTTGGGAAGTGCTAACCTTTTTCCTGGCGCGCCCGCGCTCAGCAATAACGCTCCCATCGAAGCGCACTGGCCCACGCAGATTGTCGTAACGTCGGGGCGAATGAATTGCATCGTATCGTATATTGCCATTCCCGCGGTTATCGCGCCGCCCGGACTGTTGATGTACAGGGATATATCGCGGTCGGGGTCTTCGGCTTCCAGGAACAGCAGCTGAGCCACAACGAGGTTGGCAATTATATCGTCGATCGGAGTGCCAATGAAGATGATGTTGTCTTTCAGTAGTCGAGAGTAGATATCAAAGGCGCGCTCGCCCCGAGCGGTCTGCTCGACCACCATCGGCACCAGAGCCAGGTTTGGACCATCACCCGTTCGATTCATGTCGGTCACGCTACTATTATACGTTGCTCTGCTCGCCGTCGGAAGTTTCTTTTTTGTTGCGAATGCATGAAGGAGCCGGTGATCCCGTTGGTTCGAGTTGGTCGATTTACTCGTCCGCTGGCCCGCCTTCGCTTGCCGCCGGCCCATCTGCGCCCAATCCTTCAATCTCCTCGGTTCGTATATCGGCGGAAGCGATCACCAGATCAAGGGCTTTGCGGTGTCTAACCTGCTCCTTGATACTATCTATCGTGCCTTCCTTTGTCAAGCGCGCCCTCACCGCCTCTTCGGTTTGACCCATCGCGTCCGCGTACTCTTTGATCTCTTTCGAGATTTCGTCTTCGGTCGCTTCGATCTTTTCAGTCTCGGCTATGCGCTCGAGGATGAATGAGCTGCGAACTTCGCGCTCGGCGCGTTCGCGCTGTGCCTCGCGCACCTGTTCCCAGTCGACCTTCAGCTGGCGCGGATCCATGCCTTGGCCGGACATCTGTCGAAGCATCGTTCTCATCCTGGAGTCGATTTGCTTCTCGACGACGTATTCGGGGACGTCGAACCGATTTCGGTCAACCAGTTTCTCCATCGTCGATGAACGAAACTCCGCTTCGGATTTCTGCGACGTGTCTTGCTCGAGCTTCGACTGGATATCGGCACGCAGCTCATCGATAGTGTTGAGCGCGTCGTTCACGGTGTGTGCGAATTCATCGTCGGCTTCCGGAAGCTCTTTGAAGCGAACCGCGGTCACCTCCGCGGTGTAGCTTACACGCTTGCCTGCGAACTTCTCCGGCTTGTAGTCGGCGGGATAATCAACGACGAACGTTCGACGATCGTCTACAACAACGCCGGTAAGCGCTTCGGTGAATTCCTTGAGGACACCCGGTGCGGCGAGCTCGATCTCGACCTCTTGTTGTTTGATCTCTTCGGGCGTCTCGCCGGCAGCCTCGACTTGACCAACCAAGTTGACGGTGACGATATCACCTGCCGTTGAAGCTCGATCCTCAACCGTCACGAGCTCCGCGTGTCCTTCACGCAAACGCTCGACGGTGTTCTCGACGTCTTCGTCGCGGACTTTATAGACGCGCCTGGTGAGTGGAAGCTCCTTGTAATTTGACAGGGTAAACTCGGGCGCAACCTCTATGTTGAAGGTTACATCGAGCGATTCGTCATCCTTGAACTTGAGGTCTTCGACGTGCGGCTCACCGATCACTTTTAAGTCCTTCTCGCGAATCGCGTCGCCCAGAGAATTCGGAAGGAGTTTTGAGAGCATCTCATCGCGAAGCTCTTTGCGAAATCGCGTCTTGACGACCGATTTTGGAACGTGGCCGCGACGAAACCCAGGCAGCGTCACCTTGCGCGCGAGGTCTGCTGCTATTTTGTCGGTCTCCGCGCGGACGGCATCGCCTGGAATTTCAAGCCGCAATTGTTTCTTACATTGTTCTCGATCGGTTACTGTTATGTTCAAAGTCGGTCTCCATGGGTGCGCAGGCGTCTCGCCTGCTCTTTGGTGGATATGAAGCCCGGGACGTGTCGCTCAAAAAAACCCGCACGCGGGACACCCGCGCTCCCAGCAAGTGCGAAAGGGGGGACTCGAACCCCCACACCTTTCGGTACCAGATCCTAAGTCTGGCGCGTCTGCCAATTCCGCCACTTTCGCATATTTTCAGAATATGAAAGATAGTTGATCACAAAGAGGGTTTGCAACTACCGGGCTGAATGCGGTGCGTTTTACGTTCGCTTGACAACGCGTGAAGCACAAAACTAAGATGAGCCTTCATCACGGGTGAGCAAATGACAGAACTGATCGCGATGCTACTTCAGGCTCCGCCGAGAGCTGGTGGCGCGCCTTCCACCACCAGCACAACGCCACCCCCCATTTATGGTTATATTCCGATCATCATCTTCTTCCTAATTGCAGTTCTACTGCCGATTGCGCTGCTGGGATTGTCGAGGCTCGTTCAGCGGCGAGTGTTCGAACGCGAGAAGCTGTTGCCTTACGAGTGCGGCGTTGATCCCATCGGCGATGCCCGAGAGCGATTCTCGGTACGCTTTTACATCGTGGCGATGTTGTTTCTGATCTTCGACGTTGAGACAGTTTTTTTGTTTCCGTGGGCGGTGATCTATGACCGGCTTGCGCTGTTCGGGCTGGTTGAGATGCTCATATTCATCGCTATACTTGTAGTTGGGTACTACTACGCCTGGCGCAAGGGAGCGCTCGAGTGGGCGTAAAAGAATTGCGGATTTCGGATTGCAGATTGCGGAATTGAAGGAATATGGCAAAAGAGAGAGAAGAAGTCGTAGAGTCGTCTAGCGGCGTCATCACCACAACTGTTGATTTCGTTTTCAACTGGGCCCGCAAGTCCGCGCTGTGGCCGATGACCTTCGGACTGGCTTGTTGCGCTATAGAGATGATGGCAACCGGCGCGTCGCGGTTCGATATGGATCGCTTTGGCGCAGGCGTCTTTCGCCCCAGCCCTCGACAGTCTGATCTTATGATCGTCGCCGGCACTCCGACGCTCAAAATGGCGCCGATCATCAAGCGCGTCTGGGACCAGATGCCGGAGCCGAAGTGGTGCATAGCGATGGGCGCTTGCGCGTCGACCGGCGGACCGTTTCCGACTTATTCGACGCTGCAGGGCGTGGATCGCGTCGTTCCCGTCGATGTGTACATCCCGGGCTGCCCGCCGCGGCCGGAAGCGTTGCTGTACGGCTTGATGCGCCTCCAGGACAAGATCATGCAAGAGCACCCGACGCGATTCGTGTTCGGCCGCGGCAGCGTCAGTCAGGAAGATGTTGAGGGCGCCGAAACTGAGGACGCCGCGGCGTAAAGCACTAACAATCTAATTGGCGAGAGGCGCAGGGGACGATTTGCCTGCGCCTTTCTTTTTGGTTCAACGTGGCAACTGAGCTTGAACGGAAGCTGATCGAACGAATCAAACGCGAAGGGCCAATTACGTTCCGCGATTTCATGCAAGCGGTGCTTTATGACCCTGAGCTGGGATACTACAACACCGAACGGTTGAAGATCGGCGCGGAGGGGGATTACTACACGTCAAGCAACATTCATCCGGCATTCGGAGCCGTGCTCGCTCAGGCGTTTTCGAACTTATGGGCCGAGCGAAGCGAACCGTTGACGATCGTCGAAATGGGCGCGGGCACAGGACAGCTCGCGCGTGACGTGCTCGCGACGATCTGCGACGAACATCCGGTCATTTTTGAAGCCATCACTTATGTCATAGTGGAAACAAGCCCCGCTATGCGGAAGCGTCAGCAAGATAAGGTGGCCCAGTTCATGGACCACATTCAGTGGAGCAACATGGAGGAACTCGAGGCGAAGTCGTTTGCCGGAATAGTCTTCTCAAATGAATTTGTGGATGCGATGTCGATCCATCGTTTACGCTGCAACCAGACCACTTTCGAAGAGCTATATGTCACAACGTGTTCGCATACCGGGCTGGCGTTTCAGTGGGCCGGGGTTTCCACGCAAAGGCTGCTCGAATACATCGAACGCATGCAAGCAACCCTGCAGGCGGGACAGGTCGTAGAAATCAATCTCGATGCGATCGATTGGCTGGCGCGAATTACCGGCGGTTTAGAAAGCGGCTTCCTAATCACTATTGACTACGGTGACCTTGTCGAACACTTGTGGTCGCCGGAGCGAAGGCTAGGGACGCTCAGGTCTTTCCACAAACATCAGTTGAAGGATTCGCCGCTGGAACGCATAGGCGAGCAGGATATGACCGCGAGCGTCAATTTCACAGCGCTGATTGAATATGGCCGCGACTTCGGGTTTGAAACTGTCAGCTACGAAAAACAGACGTCCTTTCTGACTCGCATGGGTTTGATTGAAAAGATCGCTGCAAGATACGGCGACAACGAATCGCTCGAGGAT
>DATFWM010000206.1:0-2976 GCA_035259295.1 Blastocatellia bacterium
TGTCTCGTGATCAACACCGCGGCGGACAAGGTTGAAGAGTCTGATCCAAGAGGTATCGCAGCAAATCCCGAAATCGGCCGCTTGCTTGACGAATGCAAGCAGGTCGGCGGCGCGTTCGACGTGTTGTTCAACTGCTCGAACCAAGTCGGCGTCATTGAGGCCTCACCGCAGCACTCAGCGCCTCTTGCACCAGAGCAACCCAGCGAGGTTCCCACGTCGAGCGCGAATGTTGTCGTCGCGCAGGGCGAGCTGGGACCAGGGGCCGATACCGCAGCTATGACGGAGGTGAAGCGATTAATGGGCGAGATAGCCGGGACGATCGAAGAAGCGGCCCGGGCCGTGGGACCCCACGAGAGCTTCGCCATGTCGCTACGAGCTGCTCAGCTTCAAATCGCTGATCGTTACGCTTTCCTTGACCCATTCGCGGGAGAGTTCGAATATCTGGGCGGCGAGATTGTTTTGGTGGGACAGCTTACGATTGAAGAGCTAATAGTCGGGCTCGGTGACGCGTTGAGTCTGACTGTCGCGGAACTTGCGCGATCTACCGCATATGCCGAGAGATTCCGGGCTTACGTGTCTGAGGATTTACGGCGGCTCCTCGCGAGCAAGCGCGCTGAGTTTGAGAGATTCTCTCTCGATCAACTGATCGAGCACTTGATTGAAGTTGTAACGGCGGTCGAGCCCGTGAGAGAATCCGCTCTCACAGAACCGGCAACAAAGCAGTAACCGCTCGAGTTGCAGTTCGGTACATGGAACTCAGGTTTATTGACTCTATTCCGAGGCTTGATCTCACACGGAGGGACCAATGTTGAAACGATACACCGCGATTCTGCTAACGGTCTTGATGTCGCTTGCCTCTGGCGTGGCAGTCGCCCAGGCGCCTCAGGAGAAGTTCGACCAGGAAGCGATCAACAAGATCAAAGAAGAAGGAATGAAACATTCTCAGGTGATGGACATATTGAGTTACATCACCGATGTTTCGGGCGCGCGGCTTACGGGCTCGCCCAACATCCGCGTCGCGCAAGAGTGGGCTAAGACGAAGCTCGCCGAGTGGGGCTTGCAGAGCGCGCACCTGGAAGCCTGGGGGCCGTTCGGACGAGGGTGGTCGCTCGATGGCTTCACGGCCAACATCGTGAAGCCACACTACTTCCCGTTGATTGCGTTTCCGAAGGCGTGGTCGCCGGGCACAAACGGCGTGGTGCGCGGCCAGCCAGTCTACTTCGAGGTGAAGACGGAAGCGGACCTCGACAAGTACAAAGGCAAGCTTAAGGGCGCGATCGTGCTGCTGAGCGAAGCGCGCGAAGTCAAAGCCCACTTCGAGCCACTCTCCCACCGACAAACCGATGAAGAGCTGTTGAGGCTCGCGAACGCTGAGCCAGCGGGATTCGGAGGACCGGGCGGACCGGGAAGATTTCGAATGACCGATGAACAACGAGCGGCAATGCAGCTTGCAAACAAGAAGTGGTTGATGTTACAGGAAGAAGGCGCGGCAGTGGTGCTCGAACCGGGACGCGGCGACGGCGGGACAATCTTCGTTCAGTCGGCTAACCTCGCGTATCCCGACAACACTCCTCTGGACAAGCGTAAGACCATCCGCGACAAAGATGCGCCGCCGATTGTTCCTCAAGTCGTGGTTGCCGTTGAGCACTACAACCGAATCATTCGAATGATTCACCGTGGCGCGCCGGTAGAGCTCGAGCTCAATCTGTCGACGAAGTTCTACGATCAGGACCTGATGAGCTACAACGTGATCGCCGAGATTCCCGGCACGGATTTGAAAGATGAGCTTGTGATGCTGGGAGCGCATTTCGATTCGTGGCATTCCGGAACCGGCGCCACAGACAACGCGGCGGGTTCAGCAGTATGCCTGGAAGCCGTGCGAATTCTTCAGTCGCTGGGTTTGAAGCCTCGCCGCACGATACGAATCGGACTGTGGAGCGGCGAAGAACAAGGGCTCCTAGGCTCGCGTAACTACGTAAGCGATCACTTCGGCAAACGAATCGGCGGCGGACCAGGACTCGGCGGCGGCCCTCCCGGTGCAGGCGGACCTCCACCCGAGCAGCAAGCGCCGCCGCAATTCGAGTTGAAACCGGATCACGAGAAGTTCGCCGGCTACTTCAACCTCGACAACGGCACGGGCAAGGTCCGCGGAATTTACATGCAAGGCAATGAAGAAATGCGATCGATCTTCCGAGCGTGGTTCGCTCCGTTCAAAGACATGATCGGCGCGGCCCCGGCTGATGCGAAAGCTGCGCCGCCGCGGGAGATGCCGGTCGCGACTCTTTCGATCGCGAACACTGGTGGCACGGACCATCTGTCATTTGACGCCGTCGGCCTTCCGGGGTTCCAGTTCATACAGGATCAGATCGAGTACGACACAAGGACTCACCACTCTAACATGGACGTGTATGATCGGATACAGGAAGACGACATGAAGCAAGCGGCGACGATTATGGCTGCGTTTGTTTACAACACGGCGATGCGCGACAAGAAGCTCCCGCGCAAGCCGCTGCCCGGCCAGGCGGTTGCTCGAACAGGACAATAGCTAGGGTATCTCAAATAAGAGCTGGCCCGAAGGGATTGGACGGGTTCACGCGGACAGGCTCGGGTGAAGCCGTCCAAATTCGTTTATACCGGCGGAGCATTGATGGACGCGGCACTACGCGGCGACGTGTCTGGAAACGTTTTTCAGGAGCGAGTCTCTTGGAGATTAACTGAGAAGTTCTTGCGGGTGCCCACGATCTTTCAAAACTAGATAGGCGCGAACGGCAGCAGAGTTTCCAAGAAGCGAAAGCTAGCGACGTTCGCGCTACACCAGGCGGCGCAATTGTCGCGATTCCTTTAGAAAGGAGGTGATCCAGCCACAGGTTCTCCTACAGCTACCTTGTTACGACTTCACCCCAATCATGAACCATACCGTCGTGACCTGCCTCCTTGCGGTTAGCGTGGCCACTTCTAGTACAGCCCACTTTCGTG
>DATFWM010000207.1:0-15405 GCA_035259295.1 Blastocatellia bacterium
TTCTTGTCAGGTTGAGCTTTCTCTCTATGAGCCCCGAACGCTGGCAACAGGTAAAGCAGATATTTCAATCGGCCATCGAGCGCCCGCCTTCAGAGCGCGATGACTTTGTCTCCGAGGCCTGTGCCGACGACTCAGAGTTGCGCAGCGAAGTCGAATCACTTATCTAATCTCACGATCAGGCTGGCGATTCCATCGAAGCAATGGCCGTTCAAGCGGCTACGAACTGCTTGCGAATGACCAAGCAGCTCAGATCCTAGGCAAGCAGATCGGCCATTACCAGCTACGTCAAAGTATTGGACTTTGGACTGGCCAAGCTCGCCGAGGCAACAGCAGGCAACGACAGCACCGCGCCGACGCGGCTTAAGCTAGACACCGAGCCGGGCGTGATTATGGGCACGGTCAGTTACATGTCGCCGGAACAAGCGCGGGGCTGGCTGTCGATGCAAGGACAGACATCTGGAGCCTGGGCGTGGTGATCTATGAGATGATGGCTGCCAGCCGGCCCTTCGACGCAGAGACAGCCAGTGATGTAATCGCATCGATACTGCAAAAAGAGCCCGTGCCGCTTGCGCAACACTCGCCGGAAATTCCCGCTGAGCTGGAGCGGATTGTCAATAAGACTCTGCGTAAAGACAAACGGGAGCGCTATCAGACGGTTCAGGGCTTGCTAGTCGACCTTAAGGGCTTAGCGACGGAGGTGCGGCAAGTGTTGTCGGGGAGTCGCATGACAACAACTGAGCGCGCGTTGCAAACCACGCCGGAGGGACCGCCGCACGTAAGGAATTGGAAGAGAATAACCATTGCGGTGAGCCTGACCATTTTGGCGCTGGGCCTGCTCCTCCTCGCGTGGCGCCTTGCCGTCAGGTCGCCGGTGGTGAGAACCGGATCTACGCGCATCGAGTCGGTGGCCGTGCTTCCGCTGGAGAATCTGTCTAAAGACCCGGAGCAGGAATACTTCGCTGACGGAATGACCGACGCCCTGATTACCGACTTGGCGAAAATTCATGGGCTCCGCGTCATTTCGCGAACTTCGGTAATGCGGTACAAGGGCAAGCGCGAGCCGGCGCCGCAAATCGCGCGGGAACTGAACGTAGATGCCATCGTGGAAGGAACGGTGATGCGGTCGGGCGAGCGCGTGCGTATAACAGCCCAGTTGATTCAGGCACCGGAGGATCACCACCTCTGGGCCGACACCTACGAGCGCGATTTGCGTGACATCCTTGCTTTGCAAGACGACGTGGCAAAAGCTATCGCCGGCCAAATAAAAATTACGCTCACGGTTCCAGAGCAAGCGCGCTTGTCAAATGCGCGGCCGGTCGATCCCGCGGCGCATCAGGCTTACCTGCGCGGCTTTACCAGCTACATGGTATGACTGCTGAACCCAACGAGACTCTAAAATCGCAATCTATCGAAAAGGCCATTGGTTATTTTCAAGAGGCCCTCACCCACGACCCAAACAATGCACTGGCTTACGCCGGCCTGGCTGATGCCTACGCCAGTCTGAGCACAGATTATAGAGCTCCACTCGAGGTGATGCCCAGGGCCAAGGCCGCCGCTACCAGGGCCATTGAGCTCGATGACACGCTTGCGCAAGCCCATGCCTCTCTTGGCTATGTTGCCCTTACTTTTGATTGGGACTGGGCTCGTGCCGAGCACGAGTTCCGCAGGGCGCTCGAACTCAACCCCAGCTCGCCTCAGGCCCACGCTGGTTATGCGCAATATCTGCTCTTTGTGGCTGGCAGCCCCGATCAATCGATGCAGGAAATGCAGCAAACCTATGCGCTCGATCGTTACCTCCACCAACCCCGCGTTGGTGGCATCCACGACTCGCAGGCTAAGAGCCGCGTCCAAAAGGGTTTTCCTCCACCGACCCTGTGTCGGTGGAGGCGCGATTGGTAGCTAAACGCAGCCGCACAGGGACTATTTAGCCTACAGTCGTGCCTCCACCGACGCGGGGTCGGCGGAGGGCTAACCACTTGCACACAGTTGTGTAGCTGAACAATCTCCAAACCACCAACGCAGGGTTGGTGGAGAAGGGAGTTGAGTTTCTCAGCAGCCCGCTGAGTTTATCTGCCCCTTAAGATACACGCTGGCGCGGGTCGAGTTTCTCGCGCAGGCCGTCGCCGATGAAGTTGAATGAGAGAACTGCCAGCGCGATCATCACGCCGGGGAAGATGAACAGATGAGGAGCCGTGAACCAGAACTCGCGCGAGTCATCGATCATCTTGCCCCAAGAGGGAATCGGTTCCGGCACGCCTAATCCCAGAAAGCTCAAGCCCGCTTCAGCGAGTATTGCGCCTGCCATTCCAAGCGAGGCTTGAACTATCAACGGCTGAATCGAGTTGGGCAGAATGTGTTTCATCAGGATTCGAACGTTACCGGCTCCAAGCGCGCGAGCGGCGGTCACGAAATCGTATTCGCGGACCTTCAGCACTTGCGCGCGCATCAATCGCGCATAACCAACCCAGCCTATAACCGAAAGCGCAACAACGAGGTTCTTCAAGCTCGGCCCGAGAAATGCGACCATCGCAATCGCTAATAGGATCCCTGGAAATGACAGAAACACGTTGAACAGAAATCCCGAAACTATCCGATCAACGGATCCGCCAGCGTAACCCGACACCGCGCCGATCACCACGCCTACGATGGATGAGATGGTCACTACGGACAGACCCACCAGCATCGAGACTCTCGCGCCGTAGATGATGCGAGTCAGCTCATCACGGCCAAGCTGATCGCGCCCCATCAAATGGCGGCGATCGGGCGGGTCAAGTCTCGACACAAGGTCCTGACTCTGCACTCTGTCCCACGAGGCTAGCAGAGGAGACAGAGCGGCGACGAGAACAAGCGCTGCCGCAACTGCAAATCCAAATTTAGTTACGCGGTTCATAGTCCGTAATGCGTGATACGTGAAGTTTGACTAAGGTCTTGGTCACGCATCACGGATCACGCATCACTTCAATCCACCTTTATTCGCGGATCCAAAAACCGGTAGACAATATCGGTTGCGGTGTTGACTAGCACATAAGTCGTCGCGATCACAAGAATGCAGCCTTGCGTCAGCTTGTAATCGCGTTCGCTGATGCTGTCAACGAGCAAGCTCCCGACTCCGGGCCATGAGAAAACTCGCTCGGTGATTATCGCTCCAGCGAGCAAGACTCCGAACTGAAGTCCCAAGACGGTGACGACTGGGATCAGACCGTTTTTCAGAACGTGCTTGTAAATTACTGTTCGCTCCGGCAGGCCTTTCGCGCGCGCGGTCCGCACGTAGTCCTCGCCCAGTTCTTCGAGCACGCTCGATCGAACTATCCGCGTGAGTATCGCGGACATCGCTGCGCCCAGAGTGATGGCGGGAAGAATCAGATTGTCGAGTCCACCTGCGCCCGACACCGGCGTGATTCCAAGGTTTACTGAAAACACCAAAACGAGGAGCGGTCCGAGCGCAAAACTTGGAAGCGAAATCCCCAGCAGCGCGACGAGCGTAGACAAGCTGTCCACAAAGCTTCCGCGATGTGTAGCTGCCGTCACACCAAGCGGAATCGAAATCAGCGTCGCGATGAACATTGCCGCAAGCGCCAGCTTGATTGTGGCCGGATAACGCGAACTGATGCGACTGAGAACCGACTGATGAGTGACCGGATTCGTCCCCCAATCGCCATGCAAGAGACCGCGCAAGTAATCAGCATACTGCGTCGCGAGGGGCTTATCTAATCCGAGCTCGACGCGAGCGGTTTGAACTTGCTCTTCCGTAGCATTTTCGCCGACTAGCTGCCGGGCGGGGTCTCCGGGCACGATGTGAATGAGAAGAAAAACCAGCGTGACAACTGCCCACAGCACGGGGACGATTATTGCCAGTCGCCGCAGGACCCCGAAAACGAATCCCCTCATACTGCTGAATCATAACAAAGCGGCATCGGTTGCATGAAACCCGTCGATTCAGGCGGTAGACTGGGGTGAACGCCGCTCGAATAAAGATTTCTTCAACTTTTCGGCTATTTCTGTAAAAAGGTTCTTGCGTGGCGCATGTCGCCGTGCTAGATTAGGCTTTCAAACGATTTATCGGAACGGGAGCTGACTGAACGGGGCGCTAAGCGAGCAGTAGAACTTGACGGCGAGCCGGTGTGACGACTGTGGGACACCGGTCGTCATTGATTAACCTCACCGCAAAAATTTTATTTGTCCTCGACTTTCCGCCAAGTGCGTCTCCTTCCCTTGGAGTTTTCGCGCTCTGCTGATAACCGCCCATCGCGGTTGTGAGGAACACAACGAAATAATGAGAATGAGAAATCTGTTCAACCCTTTTTCTAGCGACCTGGCAATCGATCTGGGCACCGCCAATACTTTAGTGTTCGCCAAGGGGCGCGGAATCGTCGTGAGCGAACCTTCCATCGTCGCCATTAATAAAGTAACCAACAAAGTGGAAGCGGTAGGCAAGGAAGCGAAAGAAATGCTTGGCCGCACTCCCGGCAACATCATCGCTATCCGCCCGATGAAGGACGGCGTGATCGCCGACTTCGAAGTGACCGAGAAGATGCTGCAGCACTTCATCCGTAAGGCGCACAACGGCCGGTCTTGGGTCTCGCCTCGGGTGGTCATAGGCGTGCCCGGCGAGATCACGCAAGTCGAGCGTCGGGCGGTTGAAGATGCAGCGTATCGAGCAAAGGCTTCGAAGGTTTATCTGGTGGCGGAGGCGATGGCGGCGGCAATCGGTGCCGGGCTTCCGATTACTGAACCTTACGGGAATATGATTGTTGACATCGGCGGGGGCACGACCGACATTGCGGTAATCTCGCTCTCAGGCATTGTTTATTCACGGGCGGTCCGCGTGGCGGGCAATGAGCTCGACGAAGCGATCATCCAATACATAAAACGAAAGTATAATCTTCTGATCGGCGAGCGGACGGCTGAATCGGTGAAGATTGAGCTCGGGTCGGCGTGGCCTTGTGAGGAACCGATGCAAATGGAGATCAAGGGACGCAACTTGATTGAAGGTGTGCCTCGCACGATTACGATAACGGATGAAGAAGTGCGCGAAGCGTTAGCCGATCCTATTTCTACAATCGTGAATGCAGTGCGAGTGGCGCTTGAGCGGACGCCCCCGGAGCTCTCGGCGGACATCGCCGAACGTGGAATCGTGCTTACCGGCGGCGGAGCGCTGCTGAAAGGAATTGATAAACGATTGATGCACGAGACGGGAGTTCCTGTCTCGCTGGCTGAGAACCCCCTCTCGTCTGTCGCGCTCGGAACCGGAAAGATGCTTGCCGACTTTGACTTGCTCAGCCGCGTGAGCTGGGAAAACACAATGCTCCACCATGGACTGTGATGGGTGATAGGCGTTGGGGGATGGGGGTTGGGTTAAGCGCTCCAGCATCCAACCCCCAACCCCTAACCCCCAATCCCTATTCCTATGAGTGCAAATCCGGCACGGCAAAAAGCACCCTGGATACTAGCTGCTCTGTTGTTGGGCCAGGTAGGGCTAATGTCGGCAATGGCCCGACATCCGGAGAGCGAGCAGTCGCTGTTGCGCACATGGGTGCTCGCTGTTTTCGCGCCCTTGGTTCGCGGCGCCGATGTGGTTGTGTCTTCGGTCACCGGTACGGCTGCCAGTTACGTAGACCTAAGGCATGCTCGCGAGGAAAACGCACAGCTCAGTGAGAGAGTTGACCAGTTAACCGCAGAGCGGAACAAGGCGCTTGAAGAAGCCGCCCAGCTTAACCTGTTGCGCAGCCAACTCGCGTTGCCCACGCGTCCACAGTATCGCGAACTGGCTGCCAATGTGATCTCGCGCGACGCGAGTCTGTGGTATCGACGTTTGATCATAGACCGCGGCACGTTGGACGGAGTGAAGCGCGAGATGCCGGTGGCAACAGCAGTGGGCATCGTCGGGCGGATCATATCGGTGGGACCTAATGCTGCTATGGTGCAAGTGATAACCGATAAGCACGCAGGAGTTGGATCGATGCTTCAGACCTCGCGCGCGATGGGTGAGATTCGGGGAACCGACCAGAATCTGTGCGAACTCAAGAACGTTTCAACAAGCGTTAATGTGCAAGTTGGCGAGTCTATAGTGACCACCGGTCTGGATCGAATTTATCCCAAGGGACTCTTGGTCGGGACCGTGGAGAGAATCGAGGCTGATCCTAACGCCCCCTGGCATCGGATCTTCGTTAAACCGTCAGCCCCTGTTGATCGAGTCGAGTACGTCTTTGTGCTTTTGGTCGATCAGAAAGATTTGAAGCTCGATGAAGGGAAATGAAGAGTGATTCGTGATTCGTGATGCGTGACCAGGATTTCAGATTCACGGATCACGGATCACGCATCACCTGCGAGGTAGCCTAAAGAGTGCAGACCTTCAAAATCGCCCTGACTATCGTCGTCGCGCTCTTGCTGCAAATGCTTGTTCCCAGTTATCTGCGGTTCTTTCGGTACATCGACCTGCCCCTTCTGGTAACGGTCTATTTCGGTTTGCAGCGCGCGCCTGTTATGGGAATGTTGACAGGGATGATTGCAGGACTGGGCGGCGACGCGGTGCAGGGGGGCGTGCTGGGCGTTGGAGGATTCTGCAAGACGCTGATAGGCTATTTAGTAGGTTTGGCGAGCGTGAGGTTTTCGCTTGAGAACCCGCTGGCGAGGCTCTCGGTGACAGGGGTTGCTTCGGCGGCCAACACCGTGTTGTTTGTCGGGTTAAACCAGATGCTCGAACAGTCTCTGCCTTATGTTGCGACGTGGGCGGAGTTCGGCAAAACCATCGCCTGGAAAGCACTGGCGGATTCTGCAGCGTCGATCGTGTTGTTTGTGATACTCGACCGCCTCTTCTCAGAACAAGCGGCCGCGCGGCGGATGGCGATAAGAAAGAGGTTCTATGAGTAGCTCGAACCTAAAAGACGAAGGATTCAACTTAGAGCTGCGAGTGTACGTGATCCAGTATCTGATACTAGCGGTGTTCATAGCACTGGGCATTCGCTTCTACGTACTGCAAGTCGCGCGGCATGATGATTACCAGGCGCGAGCCGAAAACAACCGAATCCGCGAGATACCAATCCCGGCGCCTCGGGGCGCGATATTCGACCGCAACGGTAATGTTCTTGTCGATAACACCCCGGCTTTTAATATCATTGTCACGCCGGAGGACATTACCAATAAGGAAGACACGGTTAAATCTCTCGTTCAAAACCTCGGAGTCGATCGAAACGAGTTGCTTGCCTTGTTGAATGATCCCTACCGGCCCAAGTCGCAGCCGATCCTTGTGAAGCAAAACGCTTCGGACGCCGATCTGCAATGGGTGCCGGCTCACGAGCTCGAGCATCCTGAAATAAAAGTCGAAACACAACCGCAACGACTGTATAAGTATGGCAAGGTTGCTGCGCACGTTCTTGGTTACATCGGCCAGATCAGCCCGAAGCAACTCGAGCTTCCGGAGTACACGGGATATAAATCCGGAGACATCATCGGGCAAGGCGGACTCGAGGCGGTGTATGACAAAATGCTGCGCGGCAGGGATGGCATGAAGCGGGTGATCGTCGACAGTCGTGGCCATCCGATCGCCGACCTCGAGCAAGTCGAGCCGATCAAGGGCCAGGACCTCGTCACTACGCTCGACCTCGATATTCAAAGGGTTGCTGAGGACCAGTTCTATTCCAAGAAAGAGACAGGCGCGGCGATCGTGATCAATCCGCAAAACGACGAGATATTGGCGATGGTGTCGCTGCCGAGTTTCGATCCGAACGTCTTTGCGCGGAACGTCGTGTCAACGGAAAGTCGCAAAGAGGTGGCCGCGATCGTCAACGATCCGTCGCACCCGCTTTACAACAAAGCCATCCAGGGGACTTATCCTACGGGCTCAACTTGGAAAATCATGATGGCGACCGCGGCGCTCGAGGAAGGAGTGATCACACTCAAGAATTCCCGCATTCCTTGCGGCGGCGGAATTCAGGTCGGCAACCGGTTCGTTCACTGTGGCAAGAATCACGGTGTGCCCGAGATCCACGCAGCCATCGTCCACTCGTGCGACGGTTATTTCTACCGGCTTGGTCTGAAGATGGGAGTTGACATGATTCACGACTGGGTCTCGCGGTTCGGGATGGGCCAGCGGACAGGGGTCGATCTGCCAGGCGAAGTGAGAGGTCAAATACCAAGCCGCGAGTGGAAGAAACGGGTCAACCCCCGCGATCCGGTGTGGAAGGATTTTGACACAGTGCTCGCCTCCATCGGGCAGGGCTCGGTTGCGGTGACGCCTATTCAACTGCTTCACGCCGAAGCCGGAATCGTGATGGGCGGCCAGTTTCATACGCCGCATCTGTTCAAACAGGCGAATGAGACTCAGCTCGCGCAGGTCAAGTATTTCGACGACAAGCTTGTCGAGATGAAGCTGTCCCAAACGACAATAGAAACGGTCGACTACGGCATGTGGGGCGTCGTCAACGAAGGCGGCACCGCGGGCAGCGTCGGGTTCCCGCGTGAGATAAACGCCGGCGGCAAGACAGGAACCGCGCAGGTGATCGCCAAGGAGAAGGCGCGCGGAAAAGAGCACAAGGACCATTCGTGGTTCATCAGCTTTGCCCCGATGCACACCGATCAGAAGCCTGAGATCGGCGTTGTGTGTATTACCGAGAACGGTGGCTGGGGCGCTCAAGCCTCGGCGCCGAAAGCCAAGATAATCGAGGCGGCTTACTTCTCGAAGAAGCTAGGACGGCCCATACTTCCCGAGCTTGTGGCAATGAATTCGCAGGCTGCGACAGCGGTCGCTGATCGCAAGCGGAAGCCGGTTACGCAATAAGTTGCAATGGTCGAAATCAACCAAAGAAAGCTAAAGGATGTCGACTGGTTATTATTGTTTGCGCCGATTGCTCTAACCGCCTTCGGCTGTGTTGGCATCAACAGCAGCGCTCCGGACGGCTACGTCAAGAAGCAGATCATCTCGCTGGCGATCGGCGTCGCAATCGCTATCGCGATAATGTTCACCGACTATCGCAAGATCATCCTCAACATCGCGCCGTTTTTCTACGTTGCAGTGTTGGTGCTGCTGGTGATGGTGATTCTTTTTGGCAAAGAGATTCACGGCAATAAGGCATGGCTGGTCTTCGCGGGCTTTAGCTTTCAACCGAGCGAGTTTGCAAAAGCTGCGACGATTCTGATGCTTGCTCGCCATCTCTCTGTTCCGCGACAAAGGTCGCTTTCGATAAAAGATATTCTGGTGATGGCCGCGATAGTTCTGCCTCCGGCCGTGTTGATTTTCGCCGAGCACGACACCGGCACGACGCTGACTTTCGGAGCGATCCTGGGTACGTTCTATTTCATCGGCGGCATGCGAAAGCTATTTCTGGCGGCAGGCCTGGTTGCGGTAGCTGTCGGGCTAGTTGCCGTGTATCCGCACCTCAGGGGATATCAGAAGCAGCGCATTGACGTGATCATCCATCCCGAGGACGCAGACCCGAGGGGATTCGGATACCAGACTATTCAGTCTGTGATCGCAGTCGGTTCAGGGGGCGTGACGGGGAAGGGGATCGGACACGGCACTCAGGGCAAGCTGGGATTTCTGCCGGTCGCTTGGACTGACTTCATCGGCGCGGTGATCGCCGAGGAAACGGGATTAGTCGGAGTGCTGTCTTTTATGCTGCTGTATTTATTGCTCATCTCGAGGCTGATTGCCGTCGCAAAAGCCTCGCGCGAAAGATCGGGCGCATTCATGATAATGGGATTTGTAGGCTTAATAGCATTTCATATTTTGTGCAATCTCGGGATGGTCGTTGCGCTGATGCCGATCATGGGAATCCCTTTGCCACTGATGAGCTACGGAGGGACTGCGGTTATGGCTATGTTTATCGGCGTAGGGTTAGCGCTGAGCGTGAGGATGAAACGGTTTGTTAACTAGCGAATTTGTCCTTAGACCTTGGTTAGCAGTCCGTAGCTTTCGTCTAGACCAAGAGTGAATCCAGGGAAATGACCAGCCAGATAAAGTACAAAGAAGCGCTAGATTCGATTCTTCCACTAGTGGAGAAGCCCGCTCGTTACGTCGGCGGCGAATGGAACTCAGTCCGCAAATCTCCAGACAAAGTTCATACCAGAATTGCGCTCTGTTTCCCGGATACCTACGAAATTGGCATGAGCCACCTCGGGCTCAAGATTCTCTACAGCCTTCTTAACAAGCGCGATGGATGGGCGGCTGAGCGCGTCTACGCACCCTGGCCCGACATGGAAGCAAAGCTACGCGAGCGCGAAATCCCCTTGCTCTCGCTTGAAAGCTACACGCCCCTCGGGGATTTCGACGTCGTTGGATTCTCACTGCAGTACGAGATGACTTACACGAACGTGCTTACGATGCTCGATCTCGGAGGCGTCCCGTTGCATACGCGCGACCGAAGCCTCGACGATCCGCTGGTGATTGCGGGAGGCCCAACCGTTTACTCTTGTGAGCCGATCGCAGACTTCGTAGACGTGTTTGTGATCGGGGACGGCGAAGAAGCGTTTCCCGAATTGGTCAGTCGCTACGTCGAGTTGCGACACTCCGACCTGCAGCTGACACGAGAACAGGTCCTGAAAGAAATCGCGTTGATCGAAGGAATGTATGTTCCATCGCTGTACACAACAACGGTCAGTTCGCATCACGGCTTGTTGATTGTCGACAAGCCCGACGATCCAGACCTTCCATTTCCGATTCGTCGCCGGGTAGTCGCCGACATAAACCAGTATCCCTTCCCCTCGGACTCGCCTGTCCCCGCTATCGAAGCGGTGCACGATCGCGTGGCGATTGAGATAGCACGAGGCTGTGTTGACGGCTGCCGGTTTTGCCAGGCGGGAACCATCTATCGACCCGTTCGCGAGCGCGGCCCGAAGCAAATCGTCGACACAATCATCGACGGAATCGAAAAGGGCGGCTACGACGAGACTAGTCTCACGTCGCTTTCGACTGCCGACTATACCTGCCTGGAGCCGCTGGTGAAGATGCTCGGCCAAGAGCTTGAGCGCCGCAAGGTCAGCTTCTCGGTTTCATCGCTGCGCGCATCCGGAGTGACCGAGTCGCTTGCTCGCGAGATCGCCCGCGTTCGCAAGACCGGATTCACGATTGCGCCTGAAGCCGGCACTCAGCGCATGCGCGACGTGATCAACAAGAATATCACCGAGCAAGACGTGATGAACTCCTGCTCGGTCGCGTTCGAAGAGGGCTGGTCGGCGATGAAGATGTACTTCATGATCGGATTGCCGACCGAAACAGACGACGACGTTGTCGGAGTCGCGGAACTTGGCAGAAAGGTTCGCGAGCTTGGCAAGAACAAATACAACAAGCGCGTCAAGGTGACGTGCTCGGCCTCGTACTTTGTGCCAAAGCCCCACACGCCTTTTCAGTGGTGCAAGCAGGAAGAGGTCGATTCGATCAAGCGCAAGCAGCGAATGTTGAAGGAGTTGGGCCGCCGTTATCGCATCGAGGTCAAGGTTCATCACGCCGAGACCTCGCTGCTGGAAGGGATCATCTCGCGCGGGGATCGCAATCTTTGCAACGTAATCGAGCGCGCGTGGCGAATGGGCTGCAGGTTCGATGGCTGGACCGAGCATTTCAACTTCGACAAGTGGATGGAAGCTTTCAGAATTGAGGGCGTGAACATCGAGCCTTATCTTCAGGAGTTCCCTGTTCGCGAATTTGATAAGCCTGGGGCGCCGCTGGTTCAGCTTCCGTGGGACCACATCGATACGCTGGTGAAGCGCGAGTTCAACGCGCGCGAATACACCAAAGGCATAAAGGCTAAAATCTCCCCGCCTTGCGAGCTGCCGGTGAAGATAATTGATGGTCGCCCGACTGCGATCGCGCCGTCTCACGAAGAGTTCGAGCGCGTGGCGTCGCAGCCGTTATTGTGCTACGCGTGCGGGCTCGAGTGCGATCTCACTCGGTCGCGCGAGCATCTTGACAAAGCTTACGCCCTGCATAAAGAAGTTCGAACCTACGAAGAGCGCGTGTCTCCGTTGAAAAATCTTGTTCAGTTGCAGAGAGGAAGCGGGGCAGAGGAGCATGCCCTCTCCTCTGCTCCTCTGCTCCTCAGCTCCTCTGCGCGCCTTTTCCGTTATCGAGCGACGTTTGAAAAGGGCGAAGAAGCAAAGTATCTCTCACATCTGGATCTGACGCGCGCGTTGCCGCGAGCGTTCAGACGTGCGAAGATAACTCTTGGCTACAGCGCCGGTTATCATCCAATGCCGTTGATTCAATACGGTCCGGCGCTGGGTGTAGGAACAGTGGGTCACAATGAGTTGATCGACTTCGACTCACCCGACGTGCTTGAAGAGGCGGCGTTCCTCGATCGAATAAATCGAGTCTTGCCCGCGGGCCTGCGCTTCAAGACTTTGGCTCGGTTGCACGCTGGAGCCCAGTCGCTGATTAAGGAAGTGAATCGAGCAGAATACTCAGTTACACTCGATACGCCCGAGATCGAAACTGCGCTCACGAGAATCCCGTCAACGCCTCACGGCTTAAGCATACACCAACAGCTGATCGAAGATTTCATGTCGCGCAAATCGTGCGTCGTCGAGCGCGCCCGAAAGGACAAGCGTCAGCAGGTAGACGTGCGGCGCTTCACGAAAGCGCTAAGGTTTGTCGTTGAAAAGAACAGTCTTCAGATTATTACCGAAGTGTCGCCCAGCGGCGGGGTGAAGCCAATCGAAGTCATGGCTGCAGTTTATGGCCTGACTGGAACTGAGGCGACCTCACTCTCGTCGCGCGTGCGGCGATTGCGGTTGTACCGAGAAGATCAGACGAGCGACCCTGCGAGTCTGGCTCACAGCGTCGCTGCCGCTCAAACGAGCGAGCAAGGAGATAAATTGCGAGTGACCTGTCACTCCTAAAAACTCAAGGGTTTGTGCTGAAAGGCAGCCCGGGTAAGAAATTACGTTGCAGCCTCGCGGCAAGGCATGGAAGTTTAGAGTCCAAGCTTTAGCTTGCCCCCGACAGTGCAAAGCAGCCTGAAGGGCTGAACTCTAAACGGGACAGCGAGGCCGATTTGAACGCGGATCAACAAGACTCGAAAACGGCGGAGGCCTGATTTGCATTCTGAGCGCTAACGCTTTTCGCACGAGTTTGTCAGGAGCCTCTGCTCCAAGTTCTTCTGCACGCAGACTACCCACCTTACGGCACGCCCACATCAGGAGAGATTCATGTCGAAAGAGTTGATCATTAGTGCAAACGTGCACGAGAAAAAAGTCGCCGTGCTTGAAGATGGCATAGTCACCGAGTTTTACGTCGAGCGAAGAGACGAGAACCAGGGTGTCGTTGGGAATCTTTATAAAGGCCGAGTGATGAAAGTGCTGCCGGGGATGCAGTCAGCTTTCGTGGATATCGGGCTTGATCGCGACGCGTTCCTTTATGTGTCCGATTTCACGGAGTTCATGGAAGAAGAGGAGGAAGTCGACTTCCGCGAAGTGAGCGAGGAGCAGCGAGCGCCGGCTCGAATCGAGGATCGGGCGCGGCGAGGCGAGCGGCCCAGGCCCTTGCCAGCGCCGGCGGTTCAAGTAGCCGAGCCGATAATCGAGCCTCCACAAGTGGAACGACCGGTGCCGATCGAGGATGCTGTCGAACAATTGGCCGAGATTGCGCATGAAAGCTTGATTCCGCCGCCCCCGCCCGAGGAAGAGCTGCCGGAGCACGAACCCGCTGCACAACCTGCTCCAGCCGAAGCCCAGGTCCAGCGTGTGACTGATGAGGAGGAATCCCTTGCGGCCGCAGAGAAGATTGAGCAGCCTCCTCAGCTCAAAGCCGAACCAGAGGTGAAGCGCGGGCGCGGGCGCCGCAGAAAGGCGGAAACCGAAGCCGCCAGGCCCAAAAGGAGGCCTCCGAAGGCTGAAGAAAAAGAAGCCAAGGCGGCAGCCAAGAAAACAACAAAAGGCGCGGGAAAGCGTTCAAAGCGTGTCGAGGAAGAACCGGCGATCGAACCGCCTGCGGAAGCTTCACCACAAGAGTTGGGGCCTCAGTTCGAACGCGTCACTGACGAGGACTTCGTCATCCAGGAAGCGGGCGAGTTGCTCAAGGACGCCATTGTTCAGGAGAAGATCATCGAGCAGGTCCACACTGCTGAATTCCAGACAGCTGCCGTGCCCCCCCAACCTGAGCCTGAATGGCGAGTGGGCACACTTCGATCAGTGGATGGGGGCGAATCAGCATTTCAGCGCGTTGTCGATGAAAACAGTGACGCCGGCACGCCGGAAGAAGTGCTCCCCGAAACCGCAGCCATAGAGCTGCAAGATGAGGGTAAGGTTTCTCCCTTCCGGCATATCTCAGATGTCGTACGCGGCTTGTACGATCGCATCGGGTACGGCGCCGCCGAAACAGCGGAGCCGTCGAGTGAGTCCGCTGCGAGTCATGTCTCCGAAACTGAAGAGTACCAGGCCTCAGCCACGTCGCTCGTCGGAACGACTACCCAAGGTAGTGAGAGTCGGCAAGAGTCAGCTCACGAGGAGGATCGCGAAGCTGAGGTGCGTGAGCGATATCCGCGCGCTGAGTTTGCGGTGCGTCGCGGCGGCAGGGGGCGTCGCGGTCGCGGGGTTCGGCGCGACGCCACGACAACAACCGCGCAGCCCGAAGAAGCAACTGCCGACACGCCTCGAGAAGAAGTCGAAGGCGAAGAAGCACAACCAGGTCCGCCACGGCCGGTTGACGCTCGCGGGAATCTTCGACGCGGGCGCAGGCCCAACCAGCGCAGACCCGACCAGCGAAGAATAGATCAGCCTCCGTCGCGACGCCCAGAGCGCGGGGGCCCTTCAACAATCAGCGAGCTGCTTCACGAAGGTCAGGAGATTCTCGTTCAAATTGCTAAAGAACCCATCGCCAAAAAGGGCGCGCGCATTACTTCGCACATAGCGCTGCCCGGTCGCTTCATTGTTTACATGCCCACGGTCAATCACATCGGAGTGTCGCGCAAAATACCAAACGAGGTTGAGCGCGTCCGGTTGAAGCGAATCGTTACTGGGCTTCGAGATCGGGAAGGGGCGACTGGCGGGTTCATAGCTCGCACGGCATGCGCGGGTCACTCCGAGCAGGAGCTGGCCGACGACATGCGCTACCTCCTGCGCACCTGGGCTGACCTGCGGAAAAAAGCCGAGCGCGTGAGGGCGCCTTCGATGGTTCATCGCGATCTTGATCTGGTGCAGCGAATTCTTCGCGATCAATTGTCGGAAGACTTCGCGGCTATCCGCATCGACAGCGAAGTCGAGTACGCGCGCATAGTCGAGTTCGTCAATCGAGTTCAGCCGAAGCTGGTCAAACGAGTGAAACTGTACACGGGCAGTCAGCCGATACTCGAGAAACACGGTGTTCAGGCGGAGATTGACAAGGCTGTGCGACCTCGTGTGTGGCTGAAGTCCGGAGGTTACATCGTGATTAATCAGACTGAGGCCTTGGTTGCCATCGACGTCAACACCGGCAAGTTC
>DATFWM010000208.1:0-12211 GCA_035259295.1 Blastocatellia bacterium
GAGCGAATTCGAAAAGAAGAACTCGAGCCGCTCGGCGAGATCGACTTGAGCCAGCCCGAACCACCGACAGCCACGAGTGAGCAACCACGCGAAACGCCCAGAACGACTAAGCTGACGGCCTCCGAAGAAAAGACGTTTAAAACGCCTGTCAGCGTGCCCGGCCCGCCGGTGTCGACATTGGAGCTTGAATTGGAAGAACCTCCGGGAACGACCCCTCAGCCTGGGAGCGCAGGCGTCTCGCCTGCGGGCTTACAAATCGAGTCGACCTCACAACGAGCAGACCAGACGCCTGCGCTCCCAGGCCTGGATGACTTATCGCATTTGCTTGACGATCTGACGGGCTCTGCGTCTACGCTCGATTTGGATCTCCCGGAACTGGAAGCTCCACCGCCGCGAACAAAACGCGAGCGGGCCTCGGATCTCCTGATCGATTCGGCGATGGCAGAGCGAGTTGCGGAAATGCTGCTCAAGCCACCCGAAGCGGCTGCAGAGCTGCCCCCACCTGCAGCTCGTGCGCGCAAGGCACGCCAGCCACTGCCGCCGGAGAAACCGCAAGTGAGGACCAAGGACTTCAATGTCCTGGTCGTCCTGGACGACGCAGAGACTTGCGATTTGGTGAGCAAGCAACTCAGCGACTACGCCATTGAGACAGTTCACGACGGCGTGAGCGCTCTCGCAAAGCTCATCTCGTTCGAACCCGACCTGGTGGTACTGGACTTCGATCTTCCTGTGGTGGATGGTTTCAAACTGCTTACGCTGATCCGCGCGTCGCTCGACGTGCCGATCATCGTCGTTACCGGCTCACGACTGCGGGCAGTCGACCGGGTCATGGCATCCGAGCTTGGCGCCGACTACTATCTAACCAAGCCGTTCAGCGCGAAGGAGCTCAAGTACAAAGCGCGACAATTGATCGCGCGATATCGCGGCATCGACTCCTGGATCGTAAGCTCCAACACGGCGTCCGAATCGAAGGCTCCTCCTTCCGTACAACGCGAGGCGTTTGTTCCCTACGCGGAATTCACCCAGGAGGTCGAGAACCGAGTTAAAGCGGCAATCGATGAAGGCGCTCTGTTCTCGGTACTCGGATGCTCGCTGCCGAGGATGACCGCCAACAAGGGGCAGTTGGCGCTGCGGCTGTTCGAAATAGCGCGGGGGTTGCTGCGGGAAAACGATTTGACATCGACCAACCCACGCAATGAGTTGGTACTCTTGCTCTCGGACGCCTCAGCGTCGGGCGCTCGCGCGTTCGCGGCGCGCCTGAGCGAGCGCATAACCCTAGAGTTCAATCAAGTACCGTCGCTTTGGGTTCGCACTTTTCCCAACCTTGAAGAATCAAACGAGTCCGCTTATGTCTTTGGCCCAGCAGTGAACGAGGGACTCGGCAGGCGCATTACCGATAGGGCCTCGGAAGCGCAGATATCGATTTAGACCTCTCACGAGCGAGAACCGTTTCTTTACTTCCTGTCGTCGCTACTGAACAATCAGCGTGAGAGTAATGGCGTGCGCGTGGCCGAAATCATCACGGCCTGCGATTGTAAGCTGATAAGAACCAGGCGTCGCGCCTCCTGTGATCTTCAGTTTGAATGTTGCGCTGGAGTCCGAAGTTGTGATCGGACCAGCAGGCTTGGCCTTTATGCCTGGCGGCAAGGTATCGGGCAACGCCAGAGTAACGTTGCCGGTTAATCCGTTAATACGATTGATGGTAATCGGTATTGGAACTTTTGTTCCACGTTCACCAGTGACCGTCGATGAAGTGATGCTCAGGGAGAAGTCGGGCTCAAGCTTTTGCACAGTTAGAGCAAACGTTCCTATGCTCGAGCTTGAGAAGCCGGCCGCCATTATACGGAGTGTTTGCCCGGCGGTCGTCGATAGCTTCACGCTGGAAGCACCGCGGCCAATGCAGTTGGAGCTTGCGGGAGCGTCGTCGTTGCAACCGCCTTCCACGGGACTGTATGGCCCACACGCAGGGCCCGTCCAAACCGACAGAACCGTGTCGACTGACGAGCCGCACGTTGAAAACTCGTAAGCTGCAGATGCCATTGGCGTGAACTCGAACCATAGAGTGGAGCTACGCCCTGCGTTTGCCGAGCAGGAAGGAACCGGATCGCTTGTCTCTGTTGTCGCCGCCTCGTTATTCAGTCTGATCGAAAACGGGAACGGACCAGCGCCCGGAATGACTGTAGGAGCACTGCAGCTATCGGCGGTTTCGGGGACCCTGATCGTGACCGACGCGGACCCGAGCGCCCCGCGTCCATCCTTTGCAGTTAGGCTCACAGGGAATACGCCCGCAACATTAAAAGTATGGGATACATTGCTGATTCCAGCAGCGGCAGCAACGGTTTCCCACGTGTCCGGAAAAGTCCATGTCCCGGTCGCCGAATCACCGAAGTCAGCATCTGAAATCGAACCCGAGAAATTGAGTGTCGCACCTCTTGAGACCGTTATTGACGCAGTGGGATTAGAAATGATGGCGGTCGGCGGTGTGTTTCCCGAGGCGGGAACTTGAAGCTCCCAGATTCCTCTGCCATGAGTGGCGACTCGAAGAATTGAGGCATCATCCAGGATTTGAATGTCATGCACAGAGGAGCTTGGCAGTCCCGTTCCGAACCGCTCCCAACTCGCCCCCTGGTTGCTCGAGCGATAGACGCCGACATCAGTGCCGCAATAGAGAACGTTTGAATCGGTCGGATCAACCCGCACGACTTGAGCAGAAAAAGAGGGGAGCCCGGTTCCACGCGGAGACCACAACGCGCCGCCGTCAACAGTTTGATACACGCTCACGCCGGTCGTCCCGGCCAGAGACGCGTAAGCGATGTTTGGATTCTTGGGATCAATCTCCAGACTGTTAACGCCTTTGTTTTGTGGAAGGCCAGTGGCGGCGTTGACCCAGGTTGCGCCGCCGTTGGTAGTTCGAAAGATGTTCCGGACTGTTGAATTGTTCACCAAAGTCGCTTTCGCGACCATAAGCGTCAAGCTGTTGCTTGCCGACACGGCGATTGCGCTGATTGTGAAACTGTCGTTTGCCCAGATCGATCCGTCGGTCGTGGTAGTTGGCAGTGGTTCCCAACTGTCGCCGCCGTTTGCGCTTCGCCATACGCGATTAGATACGGTGTAAATATTGGACTTCGAATTTGGGTCCATTGCCAGGACGGAGAGAAACGGTCCCGACTCTCCAGCTGAGTAGGGAGGCGTGATGTCGAAGAAGCGAGGCACTCCGCTCACTCCCGCTTCTTTTGTCCTACGGACAAGACCACCCTGAATAGTCCCGTATGCGATTGACGGCACATTGGAATTCACAAGACACTGGAATCCATCTCCGCCGATCACCGGATTCCAGGAGGTCCCGCCGGCATCCGGGCGCCGATCGGTTCCATTGTCCTGGCTGCCGGCGAAAATTCGATTGCGGTTCACCGGGTCGTTGGTCATGGCGTAGTACTGGCGGGTAACAAGGCCGGTATTGTGACTGGTCGCAGTGGTCCCGTCGTCAGGTGAGGAAAATATTCCACCGTCGTTTGCAATGTACAACCTCGATCCAATGTAACGGAGCTCATGAACATCCACGTGGACGCCATTCGGCCCGAACTGAGGTCGTCCCCACGTTGCTCCGCCATCAGTGGATCGCACGTAATTTACGCCTCCTGCGATCACCACATTCGGGTCGTTAGGAGACACTACGATCGTGTTGTCATACCATCCCTGGGTTCCCATAAAATGACTGATCGAAGAGTTAGTGTTCGAGGCAAGACTCGCAAGATCAGTCCAGGACTCGCCGGCATCGGTTGACTTGAGTATATGCGAAACCTCGTCGTTGGAATTGACGTTGAAGATTGACGTAGCCACATAGAGCACGGAGGGATTAGAAGGGCTGATGGCAATTGACAGCCGGTTGACTCGCTGAGTTGTCGTGGAAGCTGGCAGGCCGGATTTCATCTCTGTCCACGTCATCCCGCCGTCGGTTGATTTGAGAACGACTGGAGTAGAGATGGTGCACGTCCCGGCCCTTGCGCACCAGCGCCTGGCATCCCAGGTGGTGGCGTATAGGATCTGAGGATTCGTTGGATGCCGGACGATATCGGTGACATCCAGATAGATGTCGTTATCGATAACCTTTCTCCACGTATCGCCGCCATCGGTCGAAACAAAGCCGCCCGCGTTTGTGCCGATCACCAACTCCTGCGCATTAGTCGGGTGAACTAAAATGCGATAGAACTTCGTTGCAATAACCGATGGAGGCAAAAGCCACGTGTTGCCGCCGTCGGTAGATTTTAGGAACCCGATTCCAGGAACAAAGTCAATTGCGTATCCTCCTTCACCAGTCCCGAGATACACGATATTCGGAGATGAAGGGGCGACGGCCAACGCGCCAACTGACAGGTCGTTCAGCGAATCGGTGAGAGGAACCCACGAGCCGCCGCCATCGGAAGTCTTCCATACGCCTCCGTCGGCCGCCCCGATGTAGATAGTTCCGGCCACCGTCGGATGCGGAGCTATCGCGATCGCTCGGCCAGCTCCGTTAGTTGGGCCAAGCGAAAGCCAATTCGTTCCGGGCACTGCTTGCGGCAAGAATCTCTCTTCGTTCTCCAGGTCGCGTCTGTGCTCGTATTCAGTCCGCACTCCGCTCAAGCGACGTTGCGGGTCAATCCTTCCGTTGTCGCCATGTCGCTGCAGATAGAGAAGCGCTCGTTCTCGAATCAGGTCGGATTCGTCCTCCGGCTCAAGCTTTTCTGTCTTTTCGTCAATTTGAGCGGAAGAAGTGGTGGTGAAACTTGACCTTCCTTGCGAGGCCAAAACCAACAAGATGAGTAAGAGTATCAGAGCAACAACTCTGTAGTTCATCTGAGCACTCCTGCCGAAGAGTCGCGCTTGTTCCTCTTAGCCTAAAGGGAGGTGGGAGTATATGAAACTAGCAATCCTTTTACAAGCGCTTCTGATCCTTGTCTCCCACATCTACAGAAAGGGTACCGGAAAGGCGCTTGACTTTCCGTTCACGTTGAGTACAGTTCTTGGGGCCGCCGCAAAAGATTCTGAATTGTCCAACGCAATTGCAAAATCATAATGCAGGGCTGACCGTTTCGTATCCCCGTTTTCTCGTGGAGGCATCATGAAACAGCTTGTGAGCACATTTCTTTCGGTGAGCTTGGTAACTGTGTTGTCTCTTGGCTCGCTCGCGACCCGAGCGGACTCACCCGGGACCGCGCAGGCGCGGCCCGACCGAGGCCGGTTCGTCATGCCGTTCGGGTTTGATCTCAACACGGGCGAGCGCTTGTTGAGCTTCGAGGATGAGTTCGGCGATGACGAAGACGGATTCACCGGACAATCAGCTCAACCCCTTGGCCAAGCCGATCCTGAGAAATCCTGGCTGCTCGAGCCGGGCACGTTTAACCAATTGTCGGCCGCGGGTCAGCGGGCTGCCTTGCGAATGAACGGAATCTTGCGCGCTCCGCGCCGGCAGAGCGGGATCATCGCGCCGCAAAGTCAGGTTTCGATCGAGGCTACGCCAGGCGACAACATTCGCGTCAACAATCCCGCGCTCGATACGAACTTTCACACGCACAGCGAGACCAGCATCGCGATCAACGGGAATACGATCATCGAAAGTTTCAATGAGTTTGAATTCAATGGCTACGGCCTATCGACAGACGGCGGCAACACCTGGTCACACAAACGCACACCTGATCCGTCGGGCGGATCCAATCTCGGCGACGGAGTCGTTGCGTTTGGACCGAATGGCGAAGTGTACTACGCCACGTTGGCGGTCGTGCCTAGCGGCAACTCGAGCAAGAGCTTCATCGGCGTCGCCAAATCCACCGACAACGGCGCCACCTTTTCGACGCCTTTCGACGCAAGCACGACATTCGGCAATACTTCGGACTTTCAAGACAAGGAATGGGTCGCCGTCGACAGGAACGCGAGCTCGACATTCAAGGGAAATGTCTATGTGAGCTGGACCGACTTTAGCACGCCGTCGCCGAACAGTTTTATAAGCTTTGCGCGCTCAACTAACGGGGGAACAACTTGGGATCCACCCATGGCGCTGTCTCCTCAAGACCGGACTCAATCGGTGCAAGGATCTGTTCCGGTTGTCGCGCCCAACGGAGATGTTTATGTTGCATTTACTGACGGCCATCCCTCGATTGGTGGCATTGGAATCCTGAGGTCGACCGACGGCGGAAAAACATTCTTGGCAGAGAGGAAGGCTGCGGGCGTCACTGGGATACGCGCCCAGACTGGCGGCGGGGGCGTTAGAACAAACAGCTTTCCAAGTATGACCGTGGACAAGAACGGCGCCATCCACGTAGTCTACAATGCGTTTTCGGGCTCTCCGCTCGATCGAAGCGACATCTTCTACGTGCGCTCGACGGACAATGGTCTCACCTTTAGCTCACCTCTCAAGCTAAACGACGACAACACGACTACTGCTCAGTTCTTCCCTTCGATAGCCGCGACCTCAGACGGGACGCTCGGCGTCAAGTGGTGGGACCGCCGCAACGATCCGCTCAATGACGGCCTGACCGACGTCTATATGACGATTTCGAAAGACGGCGGCGCAAGCTTTGGCAAAAACTTCCGTGTTACGAATCACAACTGGTTCTTTTCGCCAATCGAGATAGGATTCGCCAGCGGTTATCACGGCGACTATGACGGGATGGCTGCGGATGGAAGCAACTTTTATCTTTCGTGGAGCGATGAGCGCAACGGCGAGGCGGATGCTTTCTTCTCGCAAATTGCAGCCAATCACGATCCAAACGCCCCGGACTTCAACATCTCTTCAACTAAGACGCTCGACACGGTGATAGCGGGAAACACGACGACATTTGACTTCAACACCGCTGGCACAAACGGGTTCGCAGGAATGCTGAACTTGAGCGCGTCACCGGCCGTCAGCGGCTTGAGTTACAACTTCACAAACGCGTCAGTCAACGCGGGCGACGTCGCGCACCTCACCGTTTCGACTTCGCAAGGTTTGCAGCCGGGCGGCTACTTGATCACGGCCACAGCAACAGCCGGAGGAGTGACAAGAAAATCAAACTTCCGCCTGAACGTTCTGAGTCCGAGCCGCTTCGCCGGCTCGCCGGTGAACATTTCGCGAACCAAAGGCTTCACAAGTCTGCAAGCCGGAATCAAGGTTGAATCTGGCGGAACGGTTCACGCCGTGTACGACGACGACTCCTCGAATGTCCGAAACAGCGATGTTTTCTACACACAATCGACGGATGGAGGCACAAGCTTCTCTCCGCCGCTTAAACTCTCGGGCAACGCCACAATCGCGACCCAATCGACGTTGGCGCTTGATTCGCTTGGCAATCCTTACGTAATCTGGACCGGCCTCAATCCCAACCCGTCTAATGGGAGTTTTGCAATACTTCTCTCAAAGTCCACGGACCACGGCAACTCCTTCTCCTCTCCGGTCGTCGCGTCTGGAACTTCGAGCAATGCTCAGAGCGCGAAGCTCGCAGTGGATAAGAACGGTGCAGTCATAATAGTCTATCGGGATTTCGCGACTTCAGGGTCGCCGGTTTTCGCGGTTCGCTCGACCGATGGCGGAATAACCTTCTCCTCTCCCTTTCGAGTTTCTCAATCGGGTGAGACCATCGGCAATCCTGCGTTTGTCGCGGCTGATTCCGCCGGCGCTGGCTACGTGGTCTATCAGGACAACTCGCAGTCGGTGACAACAATAAAGATGGCGGTTGCCCCCGACGGTCAAAACTTCGCCGCGCCAAAGGTCATTTCGGATTCACAGGTGTTTGCATTCGCTCCCCAGATCGCGATCGATAAGAGCGACAATGTCTTCGTGACGTTTTACGATCGGTTCACCCCGACTTCCTCAACTTTCAATCGCGAGATTGTTGTAATCAAATCAACAGACCACGGCGCCACTTTCGGCCCACACGTGAACGTTTCAAACAACTCAGGACAGTCGACATTTCCGTCGTTGATCGTTGGCCCTCAAGGCCAGTTGAGCGTCGCTTGGGAGGACACAACCGACGACCCGCTACGCGACGTTATGGTCGCGCGCTCGACAGACGGCGGAGCGACTTGGGGGGTTCCCATCAACCTGTCGGGTGATCCTGGGGCATCGTTCGGCGCGTTCGGCGGCGCCGACGCCAACGGCAAACTCTTCATCGGGTGGACAGATGACTCGGGCGCCAACACCGACGTCTATGTAGCCTCACTGAGTCCGACGGCGCTTGGCCCACCGGACTTCTCACTTGGAACGAACTCGGCGGTTTTGACTGTGCAGCGTGGGACGCGCATCAACATCCCGGTCACTATAAACCGCATCGCAAGTTTTGGCGGGAATGTGACAGTGACGCCCCCCGATCTGGCCGGACTCAAGGCAAAAGGAATTGACTTCAGCCAGACTTCAAGCGGTGGCGTGCTCAGCTTCAAGCTTAAGGGCAGCGGAGTGACCGGAACGCAGTACCTGACCTTTACCGGGCGAGACGACTCCGGCCGTACGAGGGTGTGTGTGCTTGTGATGATTATTCAGCCGGCGACGTGATTGGATGGAGCAGACAATGAGCGAGCGAAGAGTTTTCATCTACGGAAAGGACGGCTGACCCTACACGATGGCCGCCCGGGAGGACTTCGGCCACCGCGGTTATTCCGTCCAGTACTACGACGTGAAGAGAGATGAAGAGAAGTTGAAAGAGATGCTGAACCACTCTGGTGGCCAGCGAAAGGTCCCAACCATCGTCGAAGGGGGCCGGGTCACGATAGGCTTCGGCGGAACGTGAGGAGTCTGAACGCCCGGCAGTTGCCGGTTGACGAGCGATTCGCAAATCAGATAAAACGCGCCGATAAATTTGTCCTTAGTGCCGTCGGCGCCGTCATCTCATTGCCGTGAAAGCTCAAGTGTGATAAGGTAGCCAGCCTAAGCAAGGCGGTTGGATCGGCAACCAGTGGGCACTCCTGTCACGGGTCGTGAGATGAGGCGGCTGCTAGTTTCAACATTGATTACTGCGATTGTGCTTTCGACGCCCCTGCGAGCTACGCACGCGCGCGTTGCAGACCAGGCGCTCATCGTCGTTCGAGGCCGAGTAGTGTGCCTCGATTCTGCGGGGCGACCATTAAACTCACTGTTCGCTTGCGACGAAACGAATCGGCGTTTTGGGTTCTCGACCAAAGACGGCAAGCTCTACAAGTTTCTTCCGGCCGACGCGATGACAGCAATGTTCACTGACATGCGTGTGCGCCAGCGGGATCTTCAGATTACTGCGAGACTGCGCGCCGGCGACCAACTGGAGCTAATCAAGGTGCAGTCCGTCAAAGAAGGTAAGCTGTACGACATCTTCTATTTCTGTGAAGTCTGCAACATCAGGGCATACGCGCCCGGGCCTTGCCCGTGTTGCCGCAACGAACTGGAATTCAGAGAAACACCGACGTAGACATCTTGGATTTTGGATTTAGATTTGGATTTTCGATTGTCGGAAATGTCGCGGCCTGAAAAATCCAAAATCTAAAATCCAAATCCAAAATCGGAAAAGGAGGCGAGGGATGCAAGACGATGAGAAATTGAAAGACAAAGGGTCGGGGCTATCGCGACGCAGCTTCTTGAAGGTCTCCGGCATCTCGCTCTCGGTCCCGCTGGTGATGGGATATCGAGTCGTCAAGGTGCGCGGGGCTGAAGTCAAAGTTTTTGGCCCCGGCAAGGTTCCGATTCAACTCACGATCAACGGCAAGTCCCAAACAGTTCAAGTCGAGCCGCGCGTGACCTTGCTGGATTCGCTGCGTAATGAGCTCGACATCACCGGCGCCAAGCGCGTATGCGATCGCGCGACTTGCGGAGCTTGCACGATGATCGTCGACGGGAAGCCTGTTTATTCGTGCACGACGCTCGCCATCGAAGCGCAGGGTAAGTCGATCACTACGGTCGAGGGCTTGATGCAAGGTGACAAGCTTCATCCCGTCCAACAAGCCTTCATCGACAACGACGCGCAGCAATGCGGCTTCTGCACGCCGGGATTCGTCGTCGCCTGCAAGGCGTTCCTCGACAAGAACCCTAATCCTACGCCCGAGCAAATTCAGCGGGGACTGGGCGGCAATCTCTGCCGCTGCGGGACCTACATGGGCGTTCGAGCGGCGGTCGCGCAAGCGGCGCAGAAAGGAGGGCGGCGCAATGGCTGAATACAAGTGGCCCGATGCTGACAAGCGCAATCTGATCGGCAAACGAATCTCGCGCATCGACGGCCCGTTCAAAGTCTCGGGCCGCGCCAAATATAATTTCGACGTCAATCGACCGGGAATGCTCTTCGGCAAGATCGTTCGCTCGCCTCACCCACATTGTCGAGTCAAGAGCATCGACACCAGCGCGGCTGAAGCGATGCCCGGCGTCAAAGCTGTTCACATCGTCGCCCAGCCCGGCACTCCCGGCGCCGAGTTGAAGTGGGTGGGAGCCTCGATCGTCGCTGTCGCAGCGGTGGACGAACCAACCGCCGAAGACGCAATGCGCGCGATCAAGGTCGAATACGAAGTGCTTCCGCACCTGGTGGTCGACACCGATCCAAAAGCCGCGGGCGAATACGCAACGCCGGCTAATGAAACCAAGGTCGGCGACCCTGATAAAGGGTTCAGCGAGGCCGAGGTCACCGTTGAAGGAAACTATGGGCTGCCCGTAATCACTCACTGCTGTCTCGAGCCTCACGGCTCAGTGATGGAGTGGGAAGACGACGGCAAGAACGTGCTCGCGCATCTTTCGACGCAAGCCGTCAGCGGCTCCGTAGCTCAGATCGCGAGGCCCCTCGAGATCGCAGCAACCAACGTTCGAGTTCAACAGGATCACGTCGGCGGGGGCTTCGGCAGCAAGTTCGGACCCGATGAATGGGACATCACCGCCGCGCGGCTTTCGAAGAAGGCAGGCAAGCCGGTGAAGATGTTCAACGAGCGCGACGCCGAGTTGATGGTTGCCGGCGCGCGGCCGTCGGATTATGCAAAGGTCAAGGTCGGCGTCAAGAAAGACGGAACCATCACTGCATGGGAATCGAAAACCTGGGGCACCGGCGGAGTAGGCGGCGGAGGCTCGCCCCCAGTGCCTTACATCTTCAACATTCCAAACCAGCGCAAACAGCACACAAACATCGTCAATCACATCGGCAGCCAGCGGGCGTGGCGGGCGCCGAATCATCCGCAGGCCTGCCTGATCACCATGACCGCGCTGGAAGACGCGGCAGCAGCGCTGAACATGGACCCGTACGATTTCTTCATGAAGAACATCGAGATGACCGGCCAGCGCGCGCAGGTCTACAGCGACGAGCTGAAGACCGCCGCCGACTTGATCGGGTGGAAGAAGAATTGGCACGCGCGAGGCGATAAGAGTGCGGGGCCTGTCAAGCGAGGGCTCGGCCTTTCGATTCACACCTGGGGCGGACAAGGTCACGCAAGCGACTGTGACCTGACGATTCAGCCTGACGGCTCGGTCGAGCTGAAGATGGGAACGCAAGATCTTGGAACCGGGACGCGAACCGCGCTGAACATCGTCGTGGCTGACACGCTCGGCTTGCCGATGGACGCGGTGAAGATCAGCGTAGGTGACAGCCGGTATCCGGTCTCGGGAGGCTCCGGCGGCAGCACGACGATCGGAGGCGTCAGCGCTTCGTCGCGCCGTGCGTCGCTCGATGCACTGGACCAGATCTTCGCGAAGGTTGCTCCGGCGCTCGACGCGAAACCTGAAGACCTCGAAGCCGTCTCCGGTAGCGTCCGAGTGAAGAGCAACCCGAGCAAGTCCCTCACCTGGGCGCAAGCTTGCTCGAAGCTTGGAGCGACGCCCCTTACCGTTCGCGGGAAAAACCCCGGCCCCGGCAACCTCGGAAGCCAGGGCGTCGGCGGAGTTCAGATGGCTGATGTCTCCGTCGATATTGAGACGGGCATCGTTCGAATGAACAAGATGGTCTGCGTTCAGGACTGCGGATTGATCATCGACCTGAAGACCGCCGAGAGCCAGGTCTACGGTGCATTGATCATGGGAGTGTGTTACGCGCTCTACGAAGAAAAGATCATGGACGCGAAGACCGGCCGGATGCTGAACCCGAACATGGAGTTCTACAAGCTCGCGGGGATAGGCGACATCGGCGAGCTGGTGGTACACATGATGACCGGCAAGGGCTACGACGAGCGCGGAGTGATCGGACTCGGTGAGCCTCCGGTGGTTTCGCCGGGCGCCGCGATCTCGAACGCGGTGGCTAACGCGATCGGCGTGCGAGTGCCTTATCTT
>DATFWM010000209.1:0-3820 GCA_035259295.1 Blastocatellia bacterium
GCAGATCTCGAGCGAAAGCTTCGTGACCGCAAGCTTCGCGAACTGATGCTATCGGGAGTTACAATTCTCGATCCCGCGACGACTTATGTTCAGGAAGATGTCTACATCGGTCAGGATTCGGTCATCCATCCTCAGGTCATCATCGAAGGCGCGAGCCGCGTCGGCTCAGGGTGCACGATACAATCGTGGACCAGAATGAAGAATGTCGATATAGGAGAAGGCGTTACCGTTCGCAATTCGTGCGTCATCGAAGACAGCCAGATTCGCGACGGCGCCACGGTCGGCCCATTTGCCCGCCTGCGCGCCGGGGCCGAAATCGGAGAAAAGGCAGCCATTGGCAATTTTGTTGAGGTTAAGAAGTCAAAAATCGGACGAGGGACGAAGGCTTCGCATCTAACATACTTGGGAGATGCGACGCTGGGCGAACGCGTTAATATCGGCGCCGGGACGGTTACCTGCAACTACGACGGCGTCCGAAAGAACGAAACGGTGATCGAAGACGAAGTAAAGATCGGCAGCGACACGATGCTTGTTGCCCCGGTTCGCGTGGGACGCGGTTCAGTTACGGGGGCGGGCAGCGTGGTTACTAAGGACGTGCCTCCGGATTCGTTGGCCGTCGGCGTTCCGGCTGTCGTCAAGAAGAAAGTCAGGTGAAAGTGCATGGAGAAGGGCATGAGTTCAGGCTTTAGCCTGTTTCCGATTCCGCGAGGAAAAAAAACAGGCTAAAGCCTGAACTCCATGCACTACTGAACTCCAAGCAGTAAGGAAGGAAGAAGCGATGTGCGGAATAGTCGGTTACGTCGGTGATAAGCAAGTCGTCGGAGTGATCCTCGACGGCCTTAAGAAGCTGGAGTACCGCGGTTATGACTCAGCGGGAATCGCAGTGGTTGACGAGAACGGCGCACTCACAATTCGCCGCGCCGAAGGCAAGCTGCGCAACCTCGAAGAAACCATCAGGTTGAGGCCGCTCGACGGCACTTAAGGTATAGGGCATACGCGGTGGGCGACACACGGCCGGCCGACCGAAGAGAACGCCCATCCTCATCGCGATTGTTCAGGCCGGGTAGTGGTGGTCCATAATGGAATCATTGAGAACTTTCTTTCGCTGAAGCATAAGCTCGAGTCCGAAGTTCACAAGTTCGTTACCGATACCGATACTGAAGTGATCGCGCACCTGATCGAGAAGTATCTCGACGAAGGCGAACCGACACTCGAGGCAAGCGTGCGTCGAGCGATTGCGGAGCTGCGCGGAATTTATGCGCTGGCGATAATGTCTTCGGACGAGCCCGAGAAGATAGTCGCGGTGCGGCAAGGGCCGCCGATCGTGATTGGTCTTGGGCAAAACGAATACTTCGTTGCGTCGGACGTTCCGCCCGTGCTCTATCACACACGCGATGTGTTCTTTCTGGGCGATGGCGAGATGGCTGTGCTGTCGCGCGACGGCGTGACGGTCACCGACTTTGAAGGCAACTCAGTTTCCCCCGACGTGCAGCGAATCACCTGGGACCCGATCGCTGCAGAGAAGGGCGGATTCAAGCACTACATGTTGAAAGAGATCTACGAGCAACCGCGAGCAGTTCGCGATACGGTAATCGGCCGGGTCTCTCAGACAACGGGCCGCGTTTATTTAGACGAGATGGAAATCAGCGAGGCCGATTTCCGCGAGTTCACCTCGATCAAAGCTATCGCGTGTGGAACCAGCTTGCACGCGGCGATGGCCGGGAAGTACATGCTCGAAGAACTCGCGCGGATTCCGGTCGAGGTCGACTACGCGTCCGAGTTTCGCTATCGGGATCCCATACTCGATGACAAGACGCTGGTCATAGCAATTTCGCAATCGGGTGAAACCGCCGATACACTCGCGGCGGTCCGGGAGTCAAAGGAAAAGGGCGCCAAAATCCTCTCGGTTTGCAACGTGCTCGGCTCGATGCTCACGCGCGAATCACACGGCACGGTTTTGACCCACGCTGGGCCGGAGATTGGCGTCGCTTCGACCAAGGCCTTCACCAGCCAGATGACCGTGCTCTACCTGCTGGCGCTCCATCTCGCGCAACAGCGCGGAGTGCTGAGCGACCAGGAGTCCCTCGAACACGTTCACGCGCTGAACGGATTGCCGGTTAAGATGGAGACTCTGCTCGGGTGCGACGATCAAATCGAGAAGCTTGCCCGCGAGTTTCACCGAGCGCAGGATTTTCTTTATCTGGGCCGTGGGGTCAACTATCCGATTGCACTTGAAGGCGCGCTGAAGCTCAAAGAGATTTCCTACATTCACGCCGAAGGCTATCCGGCGGGTGAAATGAAGCACGGCCCGAACGCCTTGATCGACGAGGATCTGCCGGTGGTGGTGATCTGCACCCGGGACGAAATGAGCGACGCGTCGAAGCTGCGATACGAAAAGACGCTTTCAAACATGGTAGAAGTGAAAGCGCGTGACGGCGTTGTGATCGCAGTAGTGACCGAAGGTGATTCGGACGCTCGCGAGGTTGCCGATTACCTTATCGAAATACCTCGCGCGGGCGATTTGATCTCGCCTATTCTTTCCATCGTTCCGCTGCAGTTGCTGGCTTATCACATTGGTGTGCGCCGGGGCTGCGACGTGGACCAGCCGCGCAATCTGGCAAAGTCGGTGACCGTGGAATAAAAGCCAGATCAAGTCAGGCGCGAGCTCCCGCCGTCTACAAAGATCGTTGCGCGAGACCGTGCCGGGCGCGCTTACTCCCACGAGCCCAAACGCCCAGCTTGTTCAAAACCGGCCTTGCACTATAATCTCTCGTAGCTGCTCTCGCGCGCGAGTGAGCATCCCATGCAATCGAAACGGTCGTTCAAGCTGCCGCCGCTGAAACTGCACACCCGGACGACTATTGTTACATCGGTCGTGCTGGTTGGCGTGTTTGCAGTCATAATTTATTTTTCCGATCTGGCGATCTCCAAAGTGAGCGATCAGCAGGAACGCGATCAGGCCCAGCTTCTTGCGACGCGTGTGGCCGACATAGTCGAACACCACATTAAACGGCAGAAGATTCGCATCGAGCGCCGCAAGAAGCACGAGCAGATTCTGGAAGAGCCGGAAACAACGACCATTCCGGATTGGGCCGATGTCCAAGAAGAGATCGAGGACACGATTGCCAAGAGTAATCCCCAGCTATCGGAAGTAAGAGTCTTTCAGAGAATGCCGCCCGGCCAATGGCGTGAAGCTATCCGAATGCCGCCTGATGCAGGATCGCTCTCGGCCGCAGAAGAGAAGGCGGCTACTCAGCAGACCGACAGCTCAAAGGTGGTTTCGGTACATCAGCAGGATTCCAACCGGTTGATTACCGCGAGCGCTGGAATAAATGTTTTAGAAGCAAGCGGCCCGACGCAATTCGGTACAGTCAGCGTGCTTCTCACCTTCGACGAAAACCACAGCTCCGCCGCGGAACTGCGCCGGCTTATGTGGCCGTTGATGCTGCTCGCTCTGATATCGATCACGTTGACGACGTATTTCCTTTTCCGGCACCTGGTCTACAAGCCAATCGACAGCCTCCTTCTTGCGATGTCGAAAGCCGAAGAAGGAGATCTCGCGGCCGAAGTCGAGCCTGCCGCGCCGTATGAAATCGGTCTTCTCACATCGCGCTTTAATCGAATGCTCGGCCGTATCCGACAGATGACCGATCAACTAAACCTGGAGCAACGACGGCTTGAAGATCGGGTGCACGAAGCGACTGCTGAAATTGCGGACCGGAAAGAGCAGTTGGAAGAGGCAAACCTCCGACTGTTTGAGATGCAGCGTCAGTTGACCCAGCTCGAACGGCTTGCGGCAGCGGGCCAACTCGCTGCTCAG
>DATFWM010000210.1:0-2264 GCA_035259295.1 Blastocatellia bacterium
TCGCATAATGCTCAAGCGGGACAAGAGCGCTGCGGTCGGAAGCCGCGAAGTTGAGTCGCGCGAGCACCGCCTCAGATGAGCGCTGTCTGGTGCTCACTCCCTCGATGTTGATGTCCGCGCCTGACCTAACGGCGAAGGCCAGTTGAACAAGTGCTTCCTCGAATTCGCCGCCGATCACTGAATCCGCTACGGTGTCGAGCAGGTACTTCGCGTTAAGCAGAGCATAAAGGCCATAAAAACAAATGTGGCAAGTCGGATTGAGTTCCCGAATCGCACGCGCCACACGCAAGCCAAGGCGCAACGCGGTGTGCATCGGAACGGATATCCCGACGAAGCCTGCGCGCATTACTTTTTCGGCGTCGAACCCCTCGACAGAAACATCCATCGATTCGGCTTCACAACCGGCGCGCTTCAAAAAGCCCAGGGGTATAGCGATTCCGGCCGGCTGATGGCCCAGTTCATAGCACGAAACGAGCAATATTGATTTCGCGTTGCCTATCTTATTCATCCGAAGAGATTCTAGATGCTGTACTCGTGTTTTGGCCACTTTATTCGATTACAAACTCAAGCCGCGCGTGCGCTTCTCGCAACGCTGTTTCAACTCGGTCTGGCGTATCAGCGCGGCTGAAGATGAATCCCAGATAGCTGGCTCCTTCCGGCGGAGGCAAAACCTTTTGCGTGATGTGAGCAGTGATTATCACGTCTTCAATATCGGCAATCCCTTTCGCTGCCTCTACGCCCAGCACCTCCCTCAGGATCCCTGCACGTGGGATCGGGATCATCATAACGCCCGCGGCTTGATTCTCTCGTTGGATGTGACTTACGTCTTCTCCAAGCGCGTGGCGAACGATCAATTCCTCAAGCGAGATCCCCTGGTCGAACTGTAATGCACGCGAGCAGAGTCCGCCGATAGCGCGAGCCGCTACTTCGATCACCCACGCTCCACGTTCGTTCACCCGCAGTTCAGCGTGCACCGGCCCCTTCGACAAGGCCATCGCTCGAGTCGCCGCGGCGGTAGTCTCTACTATTTGCGCCTGAACCTCCGAATTGAGGCGCGACGGCGTCACGTAGATCGTTTCCTCGAAGAAAGGCCCGTCGAGAGGATCGGGCTTATCGAAGATCGCAAGCATTCGAAATTTGTCATCGGTGATCAATCCTTCAACCGCCACCTCGAACCCGGGAATGAACTCTTCAACAAGAGCTTTGCGAGCTAAGGCACGCCCCCGCCGCGCGACACTTGGTTCGCTAACAATCAGATCGAGCCGCCACACGGCCTTTACTAACTCTTCCCTGTTGTCGGCTCTCATCACTCCGCGGCTTGTCGAGAGGAAGACAGGCTTGATAACACAAGGGTAGGTGACGCGAGCGGCAACCTCCAGTGGATCGTCGTCAAGCGAGAACGGCCAATACTGCGGAACCTGGACTTTGCCACGGCTGAGTACGTCACGCATTCGGTGCTTGTTCTTTGCAGTCATCGCGGCATCGACCGAGTTGTGCGCGAGCTTAAGCGTTTCAGCAACAAAGGCGGACACTACGGCTGTATCTTCGTCTACAGGGATGACGGCATCGATTGGGAACTCGGCGGCAAAGTCTCTGGCCTGGCGCGCCGCACGATCGGGATCGGAGAAATCCAGAGTGAGCAATTCCTGCGGATTCTTGTCAGCTAGCGTGCTGGGTTCTTCCGATGCAGCAACAACGCTTACGTCGAGCTTTAGCGCCGCCTCCAGAAACGCTTTAGTCCGATAAGTAGACGTCGGCAAGAGCAGGAGGACTCGAGGCATATTGTTAAACTATGCTGCTACCAAGTTGATGTCCAGCGTCACAGCGGCTTGGTGCGCCCTTCTCCTTTCGGTATATTAAATCGAAGGAGCGAAGGTAATGAGATTGACTGAGATGGTTTCGTGCTCGGGTTGAGCGGCTAAGCTTGCGCCGAGCGCGCTCGCTCAGGTGCTGAGCGAGCTACCGAAACAGCCACACGACCCTAATGTGTTAGTCGGATTCGATACTGCCGACGATGCGGGAGTATATCGTCTTCGAGAAGACCTGGCGATCGTTCAAACGCTCGATTTTTTCACGCCGATCGTCGACGACCCTTTCGACTACGGACGCATCGCCGCGCTCAACTCGATCAACGACGTTTGGGCGATGGCTGGAACTCCGATCACCGCGATGGCCATCACCTGTTTCCCGAAGAAGGGCGTGGACTTTTCCATACTGGCCGAGATCATGCGTGGCGGCTTGGATGTGCTGACCCAGAACGGCGT
>DATFWM010000211.1:0-5874 GCA_035259295.1 Blastocatellia bacterium
CCCGGCGAGCAGATGGCGCTCCAGGCGTTCCGCCGCCACCGTGCCATCGATCGGCGCGCACACGCGATTCTCGACGGCAATCTCGATCGCGTGCGCCGGTACTTCGAGTCCGAACCGCGGTTCCAGGTACACGTGCCCGACGGCGGCAACGTGATCTTCCCGCGACTCCCGGCCGGCCTCGACAGCGACGCGTTCGCGGCACACCTGGTCCGGAAATACTCGACGCTCGTGGTTCCCGGGGCGATGTTCGAGGCGTCTCGTCACGTCCGGATCAGTTTCGGTTGCTCACCGAAGCAGTTGATCAGAGGCCTCGAAAATTTGTCGCGGGCGATGGACGACCTTGGTTGAGCCGCCGCGCCGCGTCTTCCGCGCTCCAGGCCGAGTCAATCTGATCGGCGAGCACACGGACTACAACGACGGTTTCGTGATGCCTGTGGCGATTGACCTTTACACGCAGGTTGCCATCAAGCCGCGCGACGACCGCAAGCTTAGCATTCACTCCGAAAACTTTTCCGAAAGCATCGAATTCAATCTTGACCAACCTGAGCCGCGCGCAAGCCGCCACTGGAGCGATTACGTGCGAGGCGTCGCGGTAGTTCTAGAGCAAGCAGGTTACGCACTGCGCGGCGCCGACCTCGCGATTCAAAGCAATGTCCCGATAGGCGCGGGGCTAAGTTCTTCCGCGGCGACTGAAGTCGCGACCGCCTCGGCTTTGCTCGAGAATTCCGATAGCGACATCGATCGCGTGGAGCTTGCGAAGCTTTGCCAGCGGGCCGAAAACGAATTCGTCGGCATGCGCTGCGGGATTATGGACCAGTTCGTTTCCTGCTGCGCGCGTGAAGGCCGCGCGCTGATGCTGGACTGCCGCTCGCTAGAATATAAATTGTTACCGCTACCCGAAAATGTGCGGCTAGTGATCTGCAACACGATGGTGAAGCACGAGCTTGGCGCGAGCGAGTACAACACTCGACGCGGTGAGTGCGAAGCTGGAGTCCGTCACTTCGCAAGAGTACTGGCTAACGTCCGAGCGCTCCGCGATGTCACGGTACGCGATCTGGAACAGAAACGTGACGAGCTGCCTGACGTGATCTACAAGCGGTGCCGTCACGTCGTCACTGAGAATGCTCGAGTGAACAAGGCAGCGGATGCTCTTTCGCGTTGTGATCTGTCTAGCTTCGGCGAGTTGATGGCTGAATCACATCGCAGCTTGCGCGATGACTATGAGGTGAGTTGCTCGGAGCTGGATACGATGGTTAACTTGGCAAACGAGGTCGAGGGAGTTTACGGCGTTCGGATGACTGGCGGAGGGTTCGGTGGTTGCACGGTTAATCTCGTGAAGGCCGATCGAGTGCAACAGTTTAAGCGAGCAGTCGCTCAAGGCTACCAGCGCGCGACGGGGCTAACGCCGGACATATACGCTTGTTCGAGTGCCGGTGGCGCAAAGAAGCTCGACTCTGTCAGCGCGTGATCATCACCTGGCGGATGCCGGGAGCGCAGGCCACGCAGCCATCGCTGCTGATTTCTCGTCAGCTCGCCACGGAGGTCCCGCCGCGCGACCCATCTCTGCCAATGCTCTCCTGAGCTCTTCAGCGGAAAGTCCCATCTCTGATGCGACGATTTCCTCTACGCTTCGTTCATCGAACGTTCGACTTCGCAAGCCGTTCAACTCGGCAGCGGTTTCGAGGACCTGACGAAACAGTACTCCCTCGGCCGCGTGCGCCCTTATGTGAGTGCTGCCGATCTTCTCGAGATTGCGATTGCCTGCTCCCACTATTCCAACGCCGCGTACTTTAAGTCCCTCGGATTGCATTTCTTGAACTAGGCGCCTGAGACTCTTGGATGCCGCCTTCTCAATCAGCTTCGCTGTTTTGCGCACGGCAACTTGAGCTTGCTCCCACGGCAGATCCATCACTTCGTGGTAGGGCTGGCTTGTCGCCGGGGTTCGTGGATCAGTAAGCGTCAACTGTGTGCGCTTCATCACACGAGGCGAGTCTGACGATCCGGTTAGCACAACTGCTATTGCCCGACCCGTCTTAGCACGAAGACCGATGCTGACTGTGTCTGAATTCAATTTAGGCATTAGGCTCTCCCGGTCGAGATCTCTCCGGCGGCGGAGGAGAATACTCTTGCAGTCTTTCAGTTGTGTGTTCGCTGACGCTCGCTGCTGCGCCTGCCAGCCATCTTTGCTCTGGCGGTTCCGGTAGCTTCGGCAGTGTGTCTCGCTCGAGCGATGTTGCGAGTTTCTTCTGACGGGCGAATTTCTCTGAAAGCAGCCGGAAGGGAGTTGTGATCACGAGAATCTCAAACCTGAGCGAGATGACATTCCATATCAAGACGGCCATAAAGAGATCAAACAGCGAGGTCACAACGCTTTTGCCGAGAAGCTTCCAGGAGTTCTTCACTTTTCGATCGGTTGCATCCGAGAGAGCGTCCTTGAAAACGTGCTCCGAATAACGCGCGAACAATTGATCGAAGCCCGCATCGAGTTTGGTGAAGAAGTTACTTGTGCGCCCAGACAAGACTTGCGAGACCGCCTCGAGATTTGTCCCGCAAGACGAGCAGAACTTCCGATCATTCGCGTTGTCTCTTCCACACGTGGGGCAGAACATAAGGCCACCTCATCATTCACACAGGCACGATGGTCACCACAACATTTCTCTCGCGTGGTCCGTTGCACTCTACCAGCAAGATACTCTGCCAGGTGCCGAGCTGAAGCTTACCGTTGCGGATTGGAACTGTCACGCTCGGCCCGAGGATCGAGCTGATCATATGGTCGGGCGCGTGCGACGGGTCATGTTCGTGTCGGAACTTGATCCTCGGAATTAGCCGCTGGAGCACCTCAATCAAATCCTCATCGGTTCCTTCGGTTGATTCACCGGTGGTGATCCCGGCAGTCGTGTGCGTAACAAAAACTCCGCACAGGCCCGATTCGATTTCGGACTCGGATACGCTCTTCTGAACCTTATCTGTGATGTCGAGCACCTGTTTATCTCTCCGCGTTGAAACCCTGATTGTGGTCGATGGCATGTCTAATCAGTACCAACAGAGCGGGGTCGCAGGCAAGATGAAATTGCGCAAACAGCTTTGACGGAAGCGACCAAGGTGATACTATTGCGACCCATAAACCCCAACTCAGGAGGACGTGATGCAGATATTCGGGAAGAGTTTTTCTGACTACGTTCGCTTCAACAAGATCATCCTTTGGCTGATCGCCATTGTTGCGCTCGGGCGATTGGCGCTGTCGCTGGGCGGCGTGCCCAACTCAACAGCAAAGTGGGTCAGCGTCACCGCGGTGATTATGCTTGGCATGGTGTATGCTGCGATAAGAGTTCACACCACCGGATTCGGCAGCTACAAGCAATTGCTGCCGGCCCTGTGGGTTCAAACGATGCTGGCGAATCTAATCGTCTCAGGATCGATAGTCTTGGGCATCGTGACTCACAAGGACAACATCTTCACGGCACCCGAGTACAGCGGCAATGTAGACGGCAAGACTTGGCTTCACGCGGGCGCGCACATCATTGCCGGCGCCATCGCAATGCCGCTGATCGGTTGGCTCCTGGGATCGTTGATCTTGTTCGTAACCAAGAGAGTAGCGCCGCGAAAGACGGAGCCGGAGACGGAGCGAGCAGCAGCAGCGGGCGCGTAAACAAATAGACCACCGATTAGACGGGTTAGACGGATTAACGCGGATCAGATCCGTGCAAATCCGTCCAATCCGTGGTCTATCTCCGATCTCGCTTTGAAGGCTTGTAATACTTGTGGCCTTTTAAAGCTTCCGGCAAGCACTCCATATCTTCAGCTTTGCCCGATTCGAAATCGTGAGCGTACTGGTAGCCCTCGCTGTAACCGAAGCGCTTCATCAAGCCAGTCGTCGCGTTTCGCAAGTGGAGAGGCACCGGCTCGCGCTCGGTCTCGAGCGCGTCTTTCATGGCAGCGCCATAAGTCTCAAGCACCGTGTTCGACTTCGGCGCGGTCGCCAGATATAGAGTCGCTTGCGTCAATGCGAGCTTCGCCTCGGGAAACCCGACGAAGTGTGTCGCCTGCATTGCGGCAACCGCTTCGACCAGCGCCATCGGATCGGCGAGTCCGATGTCTTCCGATGCGTGAACGACCAGTCGCCGAGCGATGTAGAGCGGATCCTCGCCGCCTTCAATCATTCGAGCTAACCAGTAAACCGCGGCGTCAGGATCTGAGTTGCGAATCGACTTGATGAATGCCGAGATTAAATTAAAATGCTCTTCACCGGCTTTGTCGTAGCGAATCGCCGCTCGCTGCATCGCTTCGCGAAGCACCTCGTTGGTTATGACTTTTGCGTCTACCGAATCCGTCTCGGCAATCGAGACCGCAAGCTCAAGGGTGTTGAGTGCGACGCGCGCGTCCCCCGACGCGTATACTGCAATCGCTCGAAGAATGTCTTGGGTTACGTCAATTCGCTGATCGGCGAGTCCGCGTTCGGGCTCTGCAAGCGCGCGTTCCAGTATCGTAACAATCTCATCGGTCGTGAGCACCTCCAAAACGAAGACCTTCGACCGCGAGAGCAGCGCGGAGTTCACCTCGAAAGAGGGGTTCTCGGTAGTGGCGCCGATCAGAATGATCGCGCCGCTTTCGACGTAGTGCAGAAATGCGTCTTGCTGAGCCTTGTTGAAACGATGAATCTCATCAATGAAAACGACCGTGCGTTTGCCCAGGCGTCGACGATACTCGTCAGCTTCTGACATGACCTCACGCACCTCGCGAATGCCGGATGACACGGCGCTGAAAGGCACGAATCGCGCGGCGGTCTGGTCCGCAATTATGCGGGCCAGTGTGGTCTTACCTGTGCCGGGCGGCCCCCAAAAGATGAGTGACTGCAACCGGTCCTCTTCGATCATCTTTCGCAGAGCGCGACCTTGCCCGACGATTTTTTGCTGGCCGACGAATTCGTCTAGAGTGCGAGGCCGCATCCGGTCGGCGAGCGGGCGATCACTCCTTTCGTCGTCGGAATACTGCGGCTTCTGATCAGCTGGCTCTTCGAACAAGCTAGACGGCTGAGCGGCTCGTATCATTGGTTTCTTGAGTCTTGGCATATACGGTTACTGAGATAGAATAGTACGGGGCGTTTTCGTCTGTGGCAACAAACTTGCTCTCGTTGACAAGGGTTCGAGTGCTTTGTTACGTTGTACGCTTGCGTAACTGGCTACTGAGGGCAACCGTATATATCACGCATAATAGGGCGCAATTCGTCGTGAGACGCAGATTCTTTTTGACACTAGCTATTGCTCTTGCAGGGTTCCTTGGCTCATCGTGTGTGCACCGAGTCAAAGTCAATGCGCTGCTGCCCGTCAATGGCGGCCTCTCTACCGAACAACTCATCGAGCGCATAAACGCCTTCAGTCAGATTCAAACTTTCTCCGCGCAGTCCGACTTGGTTGTCTGGAACTACTTCACGGGCGATGGAGCAGAGGCGGATGAGTTCCGTCGGCTACTGGCTTGATTCGCTTCAAGCGCCCTGAAGAAACGCGTATGAACGTGACGTTTGTTGGAGCTACAGTAGCGGAGATGGTAAGCGACGGGCAAAAATTCAAGCTCAAGATTCTCCGACCAGAAAGTAAACGGCGCTTCATTTACGGCAGCAACCTGGCTGAGATCGACCGGATGAACGTCGAGGAAATCAGAGAGACCAAAGACGCGCAGCTCGCCAAGGCGGGCGGCCTGGTGAATATGCGTCCGCAGCACATAACCGATTCATTTCTCATCAAGCCAATCACGGCGAGCGACCGTCTGAATGCTTTCCGCGAAGAGGTGCGGCAGGTTGAGGAAGACAAGCGTCCGGGCAAAAAGAGCCGGCTGGTCGAGAGAAGCTATTACGTTATTTACGTGGGCGATCGCGAT
>DATFWM010000212.1:0-3759 GCA_035259295.1 Blastocatellia bacterium
ATCCGCCATACGCAGCATCTGCGTGTAGCCAGAGTCCTTCTCGCTCACAAATGTCGGCTATCTCAAGGACCGGATCGATGCTGGTGGTCGATGTCGTTCCGGTAGTTGCGACTACACAAAATGGTATCCAGCCGTCTTTTCTATCCTCTTGAATGGCTCGCTCGAGAGCTCGCGCATCCATCCGAAATTCGGAGTCGCAAGCGATCTTGCGGAGTCCCTCCTGGCCCAATCCCAGGGTGATGGCCGACTTGTCGACTGACGAGTGAACGTGCTCCGATCCGTAAAGCCGAAGTTTGGCGCCAGTCGCGCCGAGGCCTTTTTCCCGAATTCCCTTTCCCGCAGCTTCTCTGGCTGCCGCAATCGCGCAAAGAGTGGAGATCGAAGCGGTATCGTAGACCACTCCGCCGAACTCTTCGGGCAACCCGATCATTTGGCGAAGCCACGCGAGCGTAACTTCTTCGAGCTCGGTCGCCGAAGGTGACGTTCGCCATAACATCGCGTTTACGTTGAACGCAGCGCTCAGCATTTCTCCGAGTATTCCAGGGGCGGAACCGCTGGTTGCGAAATACGCGAAGAAGCCCGGGTGATTCCAATGCGTGACGCCCGGCACAACGATCTCATCCAGATCGGCCAACATCGCTTCCATTGGTTCTGCCGATTGAGGTGCGCTCTTTGGAAGGGCTTCTTTGAGCTGATCCGGTTTGTTTCTCGAAAGAACCGGATAGCGCTCGGGATGAGAAAGGTAATCTGCAATCCAATCGACGATCTGATGACCATAAGTCCTGAAGTCATCAGCGCTCATATCGCCGGTTTGGTGCGGGATGGGTTTTGGTTCCTGGGATTTAGTCACTCCGCAAGCCTTACGTAGTCCGCCCGGCGCTTCACCGGTTTAAAACCTTCGGCTACGATCGCCTCGCGAAGCATCATTTCGGTCGCCCGGTGATTCGCCCCGGCTGGAGTGATCACATTTTCCTCGATCATCGTGCTGCCCAGATCATTTGCGCCGTAATGCAACCCCTGTCGCCCAACATCGAGACCCTGAGTCAGCCACGAAACCTGGACGTTGGGAATGTTCGAAAGGTACAGACGACCGATCGCCAGCCATCTCAGATAATCATCTCCAGAAATGCGATCGGGGAATCGCTTGCCAATCGGCGTGTTGTCAGGCTGAAGCGTCCACGGAATGAACGATACGAATCCAGGATTGCGCTCTTGTAGCTCACGCAGCCGCTCGAAGTGCATCAGTCGTTGATCGCGAGTCTCGCCCATGCCGAACATCATGGTCGCCGTGGTCGGTATGCCGAGGGTGTGAGCTATGTCCATCACGTTCAGCCACTCTTCGGTGTTGCAATGCGTTCGTCGCTTGCGTCGAATCTCATCAACCAGAATCTCCCCCCCTCCGCCTGGAATCGAATCGAGTCCCGCCGCGCGAAGCTCGCGCAAAACTCCTTCGACTCCGAGACCGGTGATCTTGCCAAGGTGATCGATCTCGGGCGGTGAGAAACAATGCAGATGGATCTTGTATCGAGTCTTCAGCTCGCGCAGAAGTCCGGTGTAATAATCAAGCGGCAGATCAGGATGAAGCCCGCCTTGCATCAGCACGCCGCTTCCACCGAGCTCCCTCATCTCTTCGACTTTGCGGAAGATTTCGTCGTAGCTGTGAACGTAGCCTTCCGGCGAGCCCGGCTTGCGATAGAACGCGCAAAAGCTGCACACCGAGACGCAGACGTTTGAGTAATTGACATTCCGATCGACGATGTAGGTCACGACGTCATCGGGATGAAGCGCTCTGCGCAAGTCGTCAGCCAACCGGCCAAGTTCCTCGGTCGAAGCAAAGTCCTCGACCTCCTGCCATTCTTCAAACGTGAGCCGCTCGCGCGCCTCGATCCGCTCAAGCAACCCATCGCGCGTGGCTCTTTCGATCGCGTTCACTATGCAAACCTCGCTGGGATTATAGCCAAAACGACTGACAGTGCACAGAGCCGCAAAGTTTAATAGTGACATGTGCTTAATGTACGATGTTTCCCAACTCAATCCGTTTCTTCACGGTTTGAACGGCGATCTCGAGAGGAACGCGTTTCAACGATTAGCTTGAAGTGTTACGCTATAAGGTGTGAAGCGTATGAAGAGTTGCCTATTAACCATCTGTCTTTTTTTCGCGTTCACCGTGGCATCTGGTGCCTGGCAGACGTCCGCTCCTTTCACCAAGCAGGAGATCTTTTCGCTGCTTCGAGAAGCAGATGTGCACCGCATATCGCAAGCCGACATCGCGGCGGAGATCAATCAACGCGGGATAGGTTTCCCGGTTGATGAAAAGACGCTCGATCAGTTCCGTCAAGCCGGGGCCCGGACCTTCCTATTGGACGCAATTAAACAAGCTGGCAAGAATGTCGGAAAGCCGCGCCTTTCTGATCCGGAACTTGATAACGATAACTCGGGGAAGACGCTGCCCTTGTTGGAAGAGGCCAGAAGACATGCGCTGGAATTTGCTGAAGAGTTGCCGAACTTTATTGTCACTCAGATCGTCACTCGCTATGTGCGAGCACCCGAGAAAAGGGACTGGCAGCTCGACGACAAGCTTGAGATCGAAGTCACGTACCGCGTGGGTAAGGGAGAGGAGTTCAAGTTGCTTCGGGTCAATGGCGCGGCGGCTCGGGAATCCTATGAGCACATAGCCGGCTCGACGTCGACTGGCGAATTCGGGTCATTGCTCGCCGGTTTGTTCCTGCCTCAGTCAAAGGCGGAGTTCAAGGAAGTCAAACGCGAAACCTTCCAGGGCCGTTCGACCGTCGTTTACGATTTCAAAGTGCGCCGCGCCAATTCGACCAACTCTGTCTCCGACAAAAGTAGTGGCGCGCAAACTGTGGCCGGTTATAGTGGAAGCGTGTGGATCGATACTGAAACCAAGCGAGTTCTGCGAGTCGAAGAGTCTCACGACGAGATTCCCGCCGGATTTCCGGTTACGCTTTCGGAAAACGCAGTCGAGTACGATTGGATTACCATCGCCGGTCAGCGGTATTTGTTACCGATTCGTGCGGAGGTGCTGCTGGGGCGCGATGACCAAAGGATCTACACAAAGAACGTAATCGAGTTCAGGGGTTATCGGAAGTTTGAAGCAAGAATAAAACTGGACCCGAATTGATTTGGAGTGCAGCGTCCTGGAAGCCCAGGCATCCCCCTGCTCCTAGTCTGGGCATTGCAAAGGCGCGCGCCTGCGCTCTCGGGATGCCGCGCTTCAAATCATGAGAGCTCGATGTTGCGTGCAACTCGACGAAGCAGCAACGGCTGGTCGTACAAAGCGATTAATCCCTTGCCCACGGTTTGCCTCGGGCTTTCAGCGACGGCTACGTGAAGCTTCGTAGCGCGACTGATTCGCGCATCCATTCCAGCCAGCAGAGCCACTCCGCCAGCAAGCACCAACCCGGTGTCGTGTATGTCGCTTGCGACTTCAGGCGGTATTCGCTCGAGCACGTTGCGAACGGCCTCGACTATCTGCTTGATGACGGAATCTATCGCCTGATGCACTTCGAGTGCGGAGACTTCGATCATTTCGGGACCGCCTTCGCTTATGTTCTGTCCTTTCACCACGCTTTTGTGATCTTCCACGGGATCTGTCGCCGAGCCCAAAACGATTTTGAGGCGTTCCGCTGTGCGCTCGCCGATCAGCACTTTTCGCCCGTGTTTAACGTAGTCGGTGACTGCGCGATCCATGTCGAGGCCGCCGATGCGAAGCGTCTCGGACTCGACAATTCCGGCGTT
>DATFWM010000213.1:0-2361 GCA_035259295.1 Blastocatellia bacterium
TTTCGGTTCAGCGAAGAACAACAAGTCGCTGTCGAATAAGCCCATGCGGTCCGAGTTGAGATAGGCGATGAAATCGAAAAGCTTCGGCGCGAGCAGGTTGGTGTTGCGAAATGAGAGGCTGCGCGGAAAGCTGCGCAGCACCTCCGCAAGCTTCGCATCCGCCTCCGCGCGCGGGATGATCCGGGCGGTCGGAAAGTGCTTGGCCAACGCGGCGAGCTCGGCCCAGCCGAGCGAGCCGTCCTCATGGATGCACAGGGCATAACGGCGTGCGCTCGCAACATAGAACGATTTGAGCGCCCAGAGAAGATTGAGCCAGTCCACTTTCGAAGTGAGGACGTGGACCTCGCAACTTTGGTCGGTTGTGTCCTCGATGGGCGCCGTCGCTAGGATGCGCGGGCGCACCACGTCGCGATACCACGCGACACGTAGCCCATGACGGAACTTTTGATGACATCTCAGCCACAGCGACCCAGGCGTAAGTCTCATGACGAGCTATCAATCCCTGAATAGGCGAGCAAAAGTTTCGATGCGAAGGCAACTGGCCCAAGGCGCGAACTCATCGCTCAGTACTTTTTTCAGGAGACCGATGGCACCACTCCCGTTTCCTGATCGCCAAAGCTGCGAGCAACCGCTCGCGAAACCTGTCTGCAGCGAAAAGCTGTGGATGCAGCAATGAAAATTTCGCCAGCCGCGTCAACCGTCGCCAGCGTTCCTCGCCTCGCTGCCGTGAAAGCTCCACCTCTCTTAGGAATTCGGCGTGAAAAATCCATTTCCCTTTCAATTTAATCCGCTTGAGCCACCCGATCGAGAAATCGTCTTCGAAGATGAATGGACGAACCACCTGCAATTGCTCTTCGGCACTCCGCTCGGACTGCCGGGATTTCTGCTCCGGCTGCAGCCGAAACGCCGCAACTTCAGCATCAACGAAACCAACCCGGCACCTTGCCCGCAGTATTCGCAGCCAGTACTCGTAATCCATCACCCAGAACAGATCTTCGCGAAAGGGCCCGATCTTGTCGCTTATCCGCTTGGTCCAGAAGACCTCAGGCTGTACGAAGCCTCGTTGATTCCACCACACGTCCCAAAGATCGAGGATTTCGTCGTACCGACTGATCGAGCCGCACCATACGCCGATCGTCCCGCCGCGCTTGTCAACAACCCGACATCGCCCGTAAAAAAGGTCTACGTCGGGATGGCGACTGTAATACCGCGCCACGCACGCCAGGCTGCCTTCGAGATAATAGTCATCACTGTTCAGATAGCCGATGATGTCGCCCGTCGCTCGCCGCAGGCCCTTGTTGATAGCGTGTGTTTGGCCGCGATCCTTCTCGCTCACCCAGAAGGCAAGGCGGCCCTCAAACTTCCGGATGATGTCAACGCTGCCGTCGGTGCTTCCGCCGTCAATGATGATGTATTCGAGGTTCGGGTACCCTTGGCCAAGTACCGAAAGAATCGTCTGCTCCAAATAATCGGCTTGATTGAATGACGGTGTAATAATCGTTATGCGCGGTAAAGGCGTCACGTGTTTGCTCACCGTTAGGAGTGATGCGACTACGGCGTTGCGGCGCGAACCCGTGCACTCACAACGTCCGGGTTCTTCACCGCAATTAAATTGACGTATACGTACTCGTCTCTCATGCTTTCTGGCACGAGTGCGCGCATCTCGGGATCATAGACGAACATCCGATATCCCAGATGTTCCAGGGTTTTGTAGAGGTCCTTGCAGGATGAACCGGCTGCCATAGCAGCTTCGTCGGTAAACTCAACTTGCAACACCGGCGCGTCCATTCGGGAGAAGACCCGTTTGCCGCCCGCAAGTACGCGACTCTCCCATCCCTCAACGTCAATCTTCATCATCGTTACTACCCCGGTGAGATCATGTTGCCTTGCATATTGGTCCCAGGGTGCCGCATCGACACACTCCTTCGAGAAGACTTTTCCCATTGTTGGTCTTGCAAACGAATTCCATGCATCGAATCCATCTATTGATCGAACCAAATCCATTTGACCGTTCACGTCGGACAAGGCTAGCTTGATGCTGGTAACATTTTGAAAGTCATTCAATCGGACATTGTCGACAAGTCGCTCAAATGTCGCCGTTGTCGGCTCAAATGCAAAAACCTTGCCCTTTGGCCCAACGCATATAGCCGCAATTAGCGTGAAGAGCCCGATGTTGGCTCCAACATCGACGAACACGTCGCCCGGCCGCAGAAAATCGTTCAAGAAAGCTCTTTCTATCGCCTCGAAATAGCGACAGTAGATCAGCCGGCATAATTCACTGTCCGTATGAAGTCGCATTCTCAGGCCAGGCTGGACCGTGAATATGAAGCTCCGTCCTTGGCCAGCCGCGCTCGCCCATTG
>DATFWM010000214.1:0-3366 GCA_035259295.1 Blastocatellia bacterium
ATCCTCGACTGCGCAAAGCGATGGACGACGCTAAAGCGATCAACATGCCAAAGGACACGATGACCAACGCGATCAAGCGCGGAACCGGCGAGATCGCGGGCGCCTCCATTGAAGACATAACTTATGAAGGATACGGACCAGGCGGAGTCGCGATGTTGATCGAATGTCAAACTGATAACCGTACGCGGACCGTCGCCGAGATCAGGCACATCTTCTCCAAGCACGGCGGCAACCTCGGCGAGACTGGATCGGTGGGTTGGATGTTTCAGAAGAAGGGTACGATCATCATTGACCGGAACGCGGTTGACGAAGAAAAGATCATGGAACTGGCGCTCGAAGCCGGCGCCGAGGATGTGAGCGATGATGAAGTCTCGTGGGAAGTCGTCACTTCGCCGGAGGACTTCAACTCGGTGTTGGATGCCGTCAAGGCCGCAGGCCTCGAACCGGTATCGGCCGAACTTGTTATGCGTCCTACAAACTCAGTTCAAGTGACTGGTCAAGCCGCCCAGCAGGTGCTTCGATTGATGGAAGCCCTAGAAGACCACGACGACGTCGCGACGGTAGCTGCCAACTTCGATATACCGGCGGAAGAAATGGAAGCAGCCGGTTGAAGTCCCCAAGACTACAGGTGAGCTTATGCGGGTGCTCGGGGTCGATCCCGGAAGTGACGTAACGGGCTATGGCATTATCGAAACCGATGGCCGTCGCTACGAGGTTGTCGAATACGCCGGGATTCGAACTCCCTCAAGGTTCCGGTTCGCCGACCGCCTTCTCCTCATCAGCAGAAAGCTTGAAGAAGTGATCCAGCGACTGAGCCCCCAAGCCTGCGCGGTCGAGGACACGTTCTACGCCGTAAACGTAAAAAGCGCGATGAAGCTGGGCCAGGTGCGCGGAGTAGTCTTGCTCACAGCGGCGCGGGCGAACGTCGAGGTGTTTGAATACTCGCCGTTGGAGATCAAGTCTGCTCTCGTTGGTTACGGCCGCGCGGAAAAGGAGCAGGTGCAAGAGATGGTGCGGGTGCTTTTAAAGCTAAAGGAAGCGCCGCAGCCGCTGGACGCCTCGGACGCCCTTGCGGTCGCAATCTGCCACGCAAATACCGCCACTACTCAGCAAAGATTAAGGGCAAAGAGAACCGGTAACAGATAATCCGATGGGTCGTTATGTCCTTTGCGTCGCTCCAATCGAGATGGTCCGGCTACGTTGCGGCGGTGGTTGGCATCATCGTCGTGACTTTCGCGCTCAAGCTTCCAGGTGAGAGCATAAACTCGACGACCGTCGCGCTTGCGATGCTGCTGGTTGTGCTGTTCACTGCCGCGCGCTGGGGAGCGCGCCCTGCCATCGTCGCTTCTTTGTTTGGAGTGCTCTGCTTCAACTACTTCTTTTTGCCGCCCGTTGGCAAGTTCACCATATACGCGCCCGATAACTGGATCGCGCTGTTCGCTTTTCTGATCACCGCGATCACCGCCGGACAACTCTCGGCTCGCGTGAAGCGCCGCGCCGAAGAAGCCGAAGCTGGTCGGCGCGAGATCGAACGACTGTATGACGAGCTGCGTTCGGCCTTTGAGCGCGCCAGTCACGCCGAGGCGCTGCGCCAGAGCGAGAAGCTGAAGTCTGCGCTATTGGACGCGGTCACTCACGACTTGCGCACGCCGCTCACCTCGATCAAAGCTTCGGTTACCACCCTGCTCGACGAAACTACCGGCGGGTTGCACCTCGGTGACGAGGAGCGCCGAGAGATGCTCGAAGTCATCAACGAAGAATGCGATCGCTTGAATCGGTTCATTGAGGGATTGGTCGAGCTTGCTCGGATAGAAGCCGGCGAGCTGCGACTCGGACGCCGGTGGGGAACCATCGAGGAGATGACCGAGACCGCGCTTGCGCGCGCGAGGAAGATTACAGAGGGCCGCAAGATAAATGTCGGGATCGAAAACGAGTTGCCGGTTGTGCTGGTCGACCCGCGAGCGGTCAGCGAAGTCATTTACACTCTGGTAGAAAACGCGGTGAAATACTCTGACGCCGATACGTCAATGCAAATCGCCGCAAGCCGCGCCACCGGCGAGATGATCAAAGTCAGTGTGGAAGACAACGGGCGAGGCATTCCCGTTGAATTTCGCGATCGCGTGTTCGACAAGTTCTTTCGTGCTACGCGAGATCAATCCTCGGGAACCGGAATGGGTCTTGCCATTGCCAAAGGAATAGTCGAAGCACACGGCGGCCGAATTTGGATTGAGAGCGGCACCCAAGGGCGCGGTACGCGAGTCATTTTCACCGTTCCAATTGGCGATGAGGAGGAGTCCGGCGAACCACAGATTGAAGAGGCAGCACTTGCTCATCGCGTGGAGGTTAGTAAAACTAGTCCACGGTGATTCAGAAGCAACGCATCCTGATCGCTGATGACGAACCGCAAATCACGCGAGTATTGCGCACGGGCTTGACCACGCGCGGCTATGACGTTCGGGTTGCGGCTGACGGAGAAAGCGCGCTTGACACGTTCAACGACTGGCACCCCGATCTGGTTGTCACCGATCTGTCGATGCCCAATATGGATGGCCTCGAGCTGTGCCGGCGGCTGCGATTGATCTCACAGATTCCGATCATCGTGCTTTCAGTTAAGGGCGAAGAAAACACCAAGGTTGAAGCGCTGGATGCAGGCGCTGATGATTACGTGACAAAGCCGTTCGGAATAGAAGAACTGCTCGCGCGGGTTCGTGCCGCTTTGCGACGCGCGCCTTCTGCAACCGAGGACGCCTCAACTTCCTTGGAGGCAGGCGATTTTCGACTGGATCTGGACACTCGCAGCGTCACAATTCGGAACAAAGACATTCATCTGACGCCGAAAGAGTTCGAGCTGCTCACACATCTTATCCGCAATGCCGGAAAAGTTCTCACTCATCGGAAGCTGCTCACAGCGATATGGGGCGGAAACTACGCCGAGCAGACAGAGTATCTGCGAGTGTTCATCGGCCAGCTCAGAAAGAAAATAGAGCCCGACCCAGCCGCTCCCCGGTACATTCTCACCGAACCTTGGATCGGTTATCGCTTCGATCCCGGCGCCTAAAACGCCTCTCGCGATCCTTACGAACTTTTTATCAACGTTTAACACCATCCTTATGCCGGCAGTGCTACCTTCGAATGTTGGCGGTCACGTCACTGCGATAGGGCGGACCTTGCGACGCGATGACAAACGATATTATCGGAATAGCTGGTGTGCTCTTTTTGGTGGCTATGTTGTTTGTGATTCGTCATTTCATTCTCAACGTCGGACGTAGGAAGAACGAACGTCTCATCACACCAACAACGCCTCGCGCATCTGTCGATTCCAACAGAAGTTCAGAAGAGGATGACGCCTGGCTTCTATGGACCGGC
>DATFWM010000215.1:0-10692 GCA_035259295.1 Blastocatellia bacterium
GATGGCAAGCCGCTCACCGACTTTCACCGCGAGCAGTTTGGCGGCACAATCGGCGGTCCCATAGTCAAGAGCAAGGTTTTCTACTTCGGGGCGTTCGAACAGATCCTCGCCAACCTGACCCGAGCCAATCTGAGTCAGCCGATTGGCACGCCTTGTTCTGTTTCCGCGCCTACCATCACAGCAAACGAAAGCCTGATAAACAGCAGCGATGATTGCGCGCGGCTTGCGTTGATCGGGTTCATCAAGGCGAAGCTCGGCCAGGATGAAGGCCTGCCTGTCAAACACCCGATCCGCAACAGCGCGTTCCTAACAAAGCTGGACTGGACTCTGAATCCGTCAAACCAGCTTGGCTTGTCCTACAACTTCGACTACTCGAAAAATGAAAATCAGACTTTCGATGTCTCGACCTACGGCACGTCAGCGAACGGAACTGAGGGGCCGTCGAAGATCAACAACGTAAACCTTAACCTCAACACAACCTTCTCGCCGACAAAACTCAACGAGGCCCATTTCAGCTACTCGCGCGAATCTCGACCGCGGTCCGCCACGCCGTCGAACCTGCACGCGGACACGGCCATGGGATTTGTGACTACATTCAGATTTGGTGATCCGTTCTTCCTGAATCCGAATATCGATGAGTTGCTCTGGCGCACACATCTCAAAGACAACTTTTCGATAATCGCGGGGCGGCACACGTGGAAGATGGGCGGCGAGTGGCTGCACACGCTGAACGATCAGGTGTTTCGTGGATTCTTCACCGGTCGATACATATTCGACAGCGTGACCGGCTTTTTGAAGTATGCGTCGACGGGCCCCGGGTTCGGGCCCAGCGCCAATGCTGCTCACCTGCTTCTCTTCTTGCAGGGCGCCGGTCGGAATGGCCCGGCAACGGACGCGGCCGGCGCGTCCAGGATCGCCAACCAAGACTACTCGCTCTTCGCTCAGGACAAGTGGCAGGTTCGTCCGAACCTCACTTTCAACTACGGCCTCAGGTGGGAAGCGCAGATATTTCCCAAACCAGTCGTTCCGCCCAACCAGACAGCGTACGGGATCTTCCTGAGCGATCCGAGATTCCCGTCCAACGGAACGCTGCCAAATCAGAAGAAGATGTTCCAGCCGCGCGTCGGATTCGCCTGGGATGTGCTGGGTAATAGCAAGTCGCTGCTGCGGGCGAGCTGGGGAATCTACAACGCGCGTCAGAATATGTTGTCGCAGGTCGGCTCGATCACAACCAACGGCGTTCAACAGCAGACGATCGCGGGCGGGGTGTTCGCCACCCCGACGATTCTGCCCGTCTGGCCGGGACTGGTAACGCCTACAGCGCAATCTTGCGGATCGAATCCGTTTCCGTGCTTCAGCGGCGTTCGGGTATTCAGCCGCGACTACGCGAACCCGCGCATCTACACCACCAACGTTGGCTTTGAACAGGAGCTGGCGCCCAACTGGGCGTTCTATGCCGACTTCACTCACGCGAAGGGCGTTCACCTGACTCGCTTCCTAAACTTCAACCGCAAAGTCGACTCGAAAGGGAATCCAATCTTCGGGCCGCAGCTCGGCGAAGTGATGGTGGCGAGCAGTCCTGGCAAATCGCTCTATCGCGGGCTGACGCTGGGCATTCGCAAACGCTTCAGCCATCGTTTTCAGCTCGAAGGCAACTACGTGTTGTCCAAGGACAAGGACGATGATTCGAATGAGCGCGATCCGTTTACCGACCGCGCGTTTGACATCAACAATCTGTCGCTCGACTACGCGCTGTCGGATCGAGACATCCGTCACAAGTTCAACTTCTACTCGTACTCGGAGATCTGGTGGGGGCTTCAGCTCAACACCCGCATTCAGACTCGAACGGCGCAGCCGATCACACCGGGCACGAGGACCGCGAACAATCGCAACACCGCTCGCAAAGACAACGAGTACTTCTCGTTCGACTGGCGATTGACACGTCCGATGAAGTTCGGCGAGCGGATCTCGCTGTTGCCGATGTTCGAGATGTTCAACACCTTCAACAACAAGAACAACGTTAACCCGCTGACTACGCCGGGGCTGTTCAACTTCGACGGCTTCTTGCGAGTGGGGGTCGGGGATCCGAGAACCGTTCAGCTCGCGCTGAAGTTGGCGTTCTGATTCTTCAGCCCAAAGGATCGCGACGCTTGATTACCAGCTTGTAGGGGCGGCCCTCTGTGGCCGCCCCTCATTGAAAATTGGAGTTTGTCGGGCAAGAGAGGGGCGGCCACAGAGGGCCGCCCCTACAAGCAATATTCATCGCTACTTCGCCGCGAGCATTCGCTCCACCGCCTCGTAACTGGCTTCCAGAGCCTGATCCAGGTTCTCTGGCTCATTGCCACCGCCGGTTGCCATGTCAGCGCGGCCGCCGCCTTTGCCGCCGACTAGCGCCGCAACTTCTCGAATGATCTGACCGGCGTTCAAACGATTCGTCAGGTCATCAGTCACGCGCGCCACAAGCGATGCCTTACCATCATTCGCCTGGCCGAGCACGACCACGCCTGACTTCAGTTTCTGCGAAAGCGAGTCCGCTAGTTGGCGCATCCCGTTCGCGTCGAGGTTTGACACACGCCGGGCGACGACGCGAACGCCGGCGACTTCGCGGGCGCTCTCGGCGGCCGAAGCTGATTCAGCCTGCGCCATCTTGAGCTTCAATTGTTCTATCTCGCGCTCGTAGCGGCGAACTTGATCTTGTAGCTTGTCAACTTGGACAGGAATGTCGCGCAGCGGGACTTTGAATCGATCAGCGAGTTCCTCGATCACTTGCTCGTCAACTTGGAAGCGAGCAATTGCAGCGTCCGCGGTCAGCGCTTCTATTCGCCTCACGCCTGCGGCGATCGATGAGTCACCGATGATCTTGAGCGGACCGATGTCTCCCGTCGCTCGTACGTGTGTTCCGCCACAAAGCTCGGTCGAGAAACCCGGCACGCTGACAACGCGAACGTCCGAGGCGTACTTTTCTCCAAACAACGCCATCGCCCCAGACTTAAGGGCTTCTTCGAGAGGCTTGATCTGGGTTTCGACCGCTCGATTCAAAAGCACTTCGTGATTGACCAATCGCTCGATCTCGGCGATCTCGTCTTCGCTCAGCGGCGCGTAGTGAGTGAAATCAAACCGCAACCTATCCGGCGCGACCAGCGAGCCTGCCTGTTTCACATGCGGGCCGAGCACTTCGCGCAACGCGGCGTGCAGCAAGTGAGTGCCCGTGTGGTTAGCCTTGATGCGGCGGCGGCGTTCGGCGTCGACTCGCGCGTGGACCCGATCGCCGACGCGAAGCTCGCCTTGCTCGACTTTGGTTTTGTGAAGGTGATAGCCGGTGACAACCGAGTAACAGTCCTGGACCTCGGCAAGCACGTTCTCTCCTTCAAAAATACCGGTGTCGCCGATCTGACCCCCAGCCTCGGAGTAAAACGGCGTTCGATCGAGAATCACCTCGCCGACTTCGTTCACCCCAAGCGAGTCGCGCTCGTCCTCGCCAACGACGATTGCCAGCACCCGCGCGTCGGGTGTCTCGGTTTCGCGATAACCGGTGAATTCGGTCCGCGACAGACCCGCAGCGACGCGCGTGTAGATCTCACGCGCCCGTCGCGCCGCGACTTCTTCAATCATCGGCGGCGCGCTTTGCTGCTGAAGCGCGCGGAGCGCCTCGTCGAATTGCTCGTTGAATTCATCCTCGCTCAAGTCGACGCCATGCTGACTGAGCACGACGCGAATCAGATCTCGCGGCACTCCGTAGGTGTCGTACGTGCGAGCAAGCTCGATCATCGGGGGGACGGCGGGAGCGTAACGCTCGAACAACTCGGCCAGCCTCGGCTCACCCACTGTCAGTATTCGACTGAAGCGTTGTTCCTCGCCGCGCACGGTTTCCTCGATGAGATGTCGCGACGCGATCAGCTCCGGATAGGGCTCGCCCATCAAACCGACAACGAAGTCGGTGACCTTATTGAAGAACGGGGCTTTCAGTCCGAGCCCTTTCTCGCCGTGATAGATCGCGCGACGCATGATCTTGCGCAGAACGTAATTGCGACCGACGTTACCGGGCGCGATGCCGTCCGCTATCGAGAAGGCGGTCGCCCGAGCGTGGTCGGCAATCACCCGCATGGAAAAGCCTTCGGGTGACTCGTAGACGTACGTCTTGCCCGAGAGGTCCGCGATGAAGTCCACAATCGGCCGAACGAGATCGGTGTCGTATGCAGACTTGACGCCCTGAAGCACCGCAGTAAGCCGTTCTAGTCCGGCGCCTGTGTCAACTGACGGAGCGGGAAGCGAGTTGAGCTTGTACGAGCCGTCCGCCAACGGCGACCGATTGAACTGCATGAAAACTAGATTCCAAATCTCGACCGTCGTATCGCCGGGCCCGTTGACGTGCCCGACGAGATTGTATGCTGGATCATCAGGCCGCTCGCCCGTGTAGTAATGAATCTCGGAGCACGGTCCGCAAGGTCCTGTCTCCCCCATCTGCCAGAAGTTGTCTTTGCGTCCGAACCGCAGCACGCGTTCCGGGCGCGCGCCGACTTGCTGCCAGTAACGCTCTGCTTCTTCGTCGGCTGGAACCTCGTCGTCGCCGCCAAAGACCGTGAACCACAGCCTTTCGGGATCGAGCTTGAATTCGCTCACCAGCAGATCCCACGCGAAGTAGACAGCCTCCTTCTTGAAGTAATCGCCGAAGGAAAAGTTGCCGAGCATTTCGAAGAACGTATGATGCCTGGTAGTGCGACCCACTTCGTCGAGGTCGTTGTGTTTGCCGCCTGCGCGCACGCACTTCTGCGAAGACGTAGCGCGCTTGTAGTCTCGTTTCTCGAGACCGAGAAACACGTCCTTGAATTGATTCATGCCGGCGTTGGTGAACAGCAGCGTCGGGTCGTTGGCAGGCAAAAGCGGCGAGCTTCTCACCACGCGGTGGCCTCGCTCAGCAAAGTAGTCGAGGAACTTCTGTCTGATCTCGTGTCCAGTCATCATCTTTTTAGTTAAGCGTGCAAATTTGAAAGCTGAATTATAGCAAACGCCGTGTTGGAAAGATAAAACAGGAAAAGTATTGAACTGCTTTTGGGGCCGTGCTATAAAAACCGTACCCCATCTATGCCCCTTCCGCTGCGTTCTAGTGGCTCACCGTTTAGGAGAAGTGATGTCGCCGCCGGTCGTACTTTATGAGCAAGAGTACGAGCAGCTCAAGAAGGCTGTGACTCGCCTGTGCGCCGACGCGAACGCGAAATTCGTCTTTCTGGTCGACAAGAACGGACAGCAGATCGCGGCGCACGGAGAGATGCTCGACCTGGACACTACCAGCCTGGCGAGTCTAACTGCAGGCAACGTTGCTGCGACTGATGGACTGGCCCATCTGATCGGAGAGCGGGGCTTTCCAGTGCTGTCTCACGAAGGCGAGCGAGATAACATTCATATCTCGATAGTTGCCGGCCGGGTGATACTGGTGGTTATATTCGACGAGCGGTCGAGCCTCGGTCTGGTCCGATTACGAGTGAAGCGCGCGACCTCCGAGATGAACGCGATATTCGAGATGCTTGACGCGAAACACGAACGTGAGCGGGTCATGGGGTTTCCCCTCGACTCCGCGTTTGCTGAGATAACGGAAGCGGACATCGACGCCCTGTTCAGCTAGCCCCTGCGGCCACAACTTTCGATGCAGTAATTGCAGTAATTAAGGATACAGGCCGTGACCTTCATCAACTACGCATCGCGGGAAATTAATTGCAAGATTGTTTACTACGGGCCGGGACTGGGCGGCAAGACCACCAATCTCCAGTACATCTACGACTCGACGGCGGCGCAGGCGAAGGGCAAGCTGATAAGCCTGGCGACCGAGACCGACCGCACGTTGTTCTTTGACTTCTTGCCTTTGGACCTCGGAACAGTGCGAGGGTTCAAGACTCGCTTTCATCTGTACACGGTTCCGGGACAGGTCTTCTACGACGCGAGCCGCAAGCTGATCTTGAAAGGCGTCGACGGCGTAGTCTTTGTTGCAGACTCTCAGCGCGAACGTATGGACGCAAACATCGAGTCGTTGTTCAACCTCGAATCCAACCTCAAACAGCACGGCTACGACCTGTTGAAGGTGCCCTATGTGCTTCAACTCAACAAACGCGACCTTCCCAATGTTATCTCCTCATCGGATCTGAAAGCGGAGCTTCTGCGCAAAGAGGAGCCGGTTTTTGAAGGCGTTGCCAACCGCGGCATCGGTGTCTTCGACACGCTCAAGGCAGTGGCGAAGCAGGTTCTGCTCGAGCTTCGCAAGAACGGCGGCGGTTAAACTGCCTGCCAACTTCTTCATCTCACCATCACTTGTTCTGAAACTCTCTGGCATATAAACTTGCCTTTATGCCGGAGGAAATCAAACAAAAGATCCAGGAAGAGCTGCGACAGCTCGAAGCGGAATTGCGAACGGAAATACCGCAGGAGCTGAAGAAAGCCGTGGCTCTTGGCGATCTTTCCGAGAACGCGGAATATCAAGCAGCTCGTCATCGTCAGGACTACGTGCGCGCGCGGATCGCGAACCTGCGCAAGCGCCTTGTCGATCTGTCGATGATCGATACATCGCTGCTGCCGCACGACCGTATCGCGTACGGGTCGACGGTTGTTCTCTACGATGTCGACAGCGGCGACGAAGTGACTTACACTCTAGTAATGGCAGAGGACGCCGACGTATCACAGAACAAAATTTCCACTTCCTCGCCTGTCGGACGCGGGCTTATGGGGAGAGGCGAAGGAGACGAAGTAAACATCGTCACGCCTGCCGGCAAGCGGCGATTCGAGATAGTCAAACTGACGACTTTCCACGACTCCGAGATGTAAAACCGCCGGGCACACTGGGAGCGCCGGTCTCAGACAAGATGCCTGTTTTTCCCCCTGTGTTCCCCGTGATCCCGGCGGTTTGTTTTGTGGTAAAGTTGACAAGGCTTAGGCGCCTTTGCGATAGTACGGCTTTCGCCGATGGCCGTGGCCGAGGCGTGGGAGGCCCTGCAATGATAAGCGAAGCCATCGGGGCCGGTGGTAAGAGGATTATCGACGCGATCGTGCGAGGCCTGGCTCGCAGCCGGATAAACCCGAATGCGCTGACAACGACCGGGCTGTTGATCAACATCGGTTGCGGTTTCCTTTACGGATACGGGTTTTTCTTCATCGCCGGCTTGGTGATGATCTTCGCCAATCTGTTTGATATGGTGGACGGACGGGTGGCTCGGCTTCGCGGAAGAGTCACGAGGTTCGGCGCGTTCTTTGATTCAGTAATCGACCGTTATTCAGACGTGATCGTATATGTCGGAATCATGGTCTTCTACGCGCGCGAAACGGCGGCGCATTCGACGCTGCTGGTTGCGCTCACCGGCGTGGCGCTTGTTGGATCGGTGATGATCAGCTATTCGCGCGCTCGAGCGGAGTCGCTGGATATTGCCTGCAAAGTAGGTTTTCTGGAGCGACCCGAGCGGGTGGTGCTGCTGATCGTAGGCTCGCTCACTGAGATCGGGCCGGCGACGAGTCCGTTTCTGCACAAGATGCCGCAGGTGTTGTGGGTGCTTGCTGTGCTTTCGCACTGGACCGTAGTGCACCGGGTGTATCACACCTGGCGCGAGATGAGAGGGCCGGACCTCGCGGCTATCGAGGCCGCCCGCCTCGAGCGCGAAGAAGCGCGCGAGGAGAATCTGGTGCGAGCTGACTACTCCGTTCAGAGCTGAAGTTCGAGTTCTGGGTGAGGAAGGGTTACCGTGAGCAGGAAACTCGAAATTCAGGGCAGCGCCCAGTTCATGCTTTGCCCCTGTTGCGGAACGACGATCGTTCGAGGCGCGAGCGACTGTCATTGCGGCGGGCGATTCGTAGGCGAACCACTCGACCAGACTCCAATTACAATTCAGCGGTTCGGCCCAGCCCTCGCATCCGTCGCGTCGTTGATGCTGGTGGTCACGGCGTGCCTGATCGCAACGAAGTGGCTGGCGTTCGCGGTGGTGCTCGTGATTTGGTCAGCACGTCGCGCGGTTCGGCTCGCTAAAAATGCTCCAGATTGGTACGGCGGTTACAAGACAGCGACGGCGACTCTGGCAGTAACGGTTGTCGGTGGCGCGGCCCTGGCTGGATACGGGATCGCTTATATTCCGAAAGCGCTGGACAACTACCGGCTTCGCCACATAGCTGCTACTCGCGCGGCCATATATCACGAAGCCGGGCGACTCGAAGAATACAAGCGCATCTTTGGCTCATATCCCCAGGAGTTCAAAAAGGCGATAGGCGAAGCGCTACCGTCGGACTATTGGGGAACCGGGATCAAGTATGAAAGCAAACCGGGCGATATAGCCGAGCGTGATCCAAAAAGCACTGGATTGCCCCTCACGCATTTCGAGCTGCGCTCGGCGGGCCCTGATGGGATCATGGGCACCGATGACGACGTAATAATGCGCGACGGTGTTTTCATAACCAACGCTGAATTGAAACAACAAGGCGCAGCCCAACAACTTCGCTGACTCCGCAAAGAATTACTGGCAGCACAAAGGCAAAAGTGACATGTTCACTTTTGCCTTTTTCGTTTAGACTCTCCTTCGCCATTATGTTCAGGAAGCTTTTGATCGCCAATCGCGGGGAGATCGCCGTTCGAATCGCGAGAGCTTGTCGCGAGATGGGCATCTCTCCCGTGGCTGTCTACTCCGATGCCGACCGCGCTTCGCTGCACGTTCGCGGTGCAGATCAAGCGATTCACATCGGTGCGGCTCCGTCTTCGGAAAGCTATCTAGTAATCGACAAAATCATCGCCGCTGCTAAGAAGTCGGGCGCCGAAGCAATTCATCCCGGCTACGGCTTCTTGTCTGAAAATGCCAAGTTCGCCGAAGCAGTCGAGCGAGCGGGACTCGTCCTCGTCGGCCCGCCCGCCTCGGCGATGAAGCTGATGGGTTCGAAGACCAGCGCCAGGCGAACCGCCGAGTCGGCGGGCGCTGCAGTCGTGCCGGGAACGCTTAGGCATCTCGGCTCGGTCGAAGAAGCCGAGCGCGTCGCCAGCGAAGTCGGATATCCGATCATGCTGAAAGCCGTAGCCGGCGGCGGAGGCAAAGGTTTACGGTTGGTCCGCTCGCGCGAAGAGGTCGCAGGAGCGTTTTCAATTGCGCAATCAGAAGCCGTCTCAAGCTTTCGCGATCCGGCCGTTTACATCGAGAAGTACATAGACTCACCGCGGCACATCGAGATTCAACTGCTCAGCGACCGCTTCGGGAATATCGTTTATCTTGGTGAGCGAGAATGCTCGCTTCAACGGCGCCATCAAAAAGTGCTTGAGGAATGTCCATCCCCGATAGTTGACGATGAACTGCGAAGGCGGATGGGCGAAGCAGCCGTCGGCATTGCCCGCGCCGCCGGCTACGTTAACGCGGGCACTATTGAATTCCTGGTAGACAGCGAGCGGAACTTCTATTTCCTGGAGATGAACACGCGGCTGCAGGTTGAGCATCCGGTGACGGAGCTCGTGACAGGACGTGATCTGGTTCACGAACAAATCAGAGTGGCAGCCGGCGAGAAGCTCTCTTTCTCACAAGACGAAGTTGTGATGCGCGGCGCGGCCATTGAATGCCGCATCTACGCCGAAGACTCCGAGAATAACTTCTTGCCAAGCCCGGGGCGCATCACAAGGCTCGTCATCCCCTCAGGCCCCGGCGTCCGCTATGACAGCGGAAGCTATGAAGGCTCCGAAGTTTCGATTTACTACGATCCTCTCATCGCAAAGCTTTGCGTGTGGGCAGAAACCAGACGAGACGCGATCAGTCGTCTGTCGCGCGTGTTGAACGAATACACGGTCGAAGGCATAAGCACGACAGTTCCTTTCTTCCGAGCGGTCGTTCAAAGCGATGAGTTTCGCCGAGGCGACTTCGACACGGGATTCATCGATCGATTCTTGAAACCTACAGCAAGGCGTGGCGAAAAAGACGAGACATTTTCCGACGTCGCCGCAATCGCGGCGGTCTTGCACGCGCGACGGAATGTGGCGCGTCAAGGCGCGGCCGCTCCCGGTCAAACAGAAAGCCGCTGGAAACTTCACGGCCGCTTTGTGCAAAGAAGGTAATTTGAAATACGAGGTGGAAATCCAAGGTCGCAAAGTCGCCGTCGAGCTCGACGAGCGCAACGGGCGGGTCAGCGCTCGAGTCGACACGCGCGCCTACGACCTCGACGTCGTGACGCCCGACAGCGGTGTGTACACATTCATTGCCGGCGACAGAGTATATGAGGCAAGTGTGTGGGCATCCGACCGGAACGCGGTGCGCGTCGAGATTGCCGGCCGTCTGTTTATCGCCAGCGTAGTCGACCGCAAGCATCGCCGCCCCGGCGTTGACCACGGAGTCGAGGGGCGGCATGAACTGATCGCGCCCATGCCGGGAAAAGTCGTGCGAGTGTTGCTCGGCGAGGGCGATGACGTTGCGCTCGGGCAAGGCGTGGTGGTGGTCGAAGCCATGAAGATGCAAAACGAGATCAAGTCGCCTAAGTCGGGGCGAGCCATAGAAGTTCGAGTCGCCGAGGGCTCCACGGTAAACGCCAATCAAGTTCTCGCGGTAGTCGAGTAGACCAAATCGTTTCGTCTTGATTCGAAAGCGTGTTCTAAAACCTTCCACGTTTCCCCATTCTTAATAAACTGCACCAAAATGCAGCCGATTTTTTCCGCGTCTTTGCGGATCACCTTTGGCATATTGGTTGTAAACGAAATGGAGG